>JAJXZC010000768.1 GCA_021780275.1 Pseudomonadota bacterium | reverse complement strand
CGCCGTTCCCGGCCCCACATCCTCGATCACGTTCAGGCGTCCGCCTTCATGCATCTGCGGAAATGCGACGTCCATGAAGCGGTCGAGTTCCTCAACGCTCATGATGGGGCTCAGATCGGCCAAACGCGCCTCCTTGTTCTTGTTCTGCTTATGCTGCTTCATACTAGTGCGCCCTCACCCGCTCAACCATGCTCATGCCTGCACAGCCGACAAACATGGAAACTCAACGCCTGATCCTGCGTCCCTGGCGCGAGGAGGACATCGAGCCATTTGCCGCCATGTCCGCCGATCCCGCCGTCGCGGAATATCTGGGCGGCCCGCTCGACCGTGCCGGGGCCGAGGCCGCCATGGCGCGCATCGCCGCTCATTTCGACGAACATGGTTTCGGCTTCTGGGCGCTGGAACTCAAAGGCGCCACGCCCTTCATCGGCTTTGCCGGATTGCAGCATGTAGGCTTCGACGCGCCTTTCACCCCCGCCGTGGAGATCGGCTGGCGTCTCGCCCGGGAGCATTGGGGCAAAGGCTATGCGACGGAAGCGGCCCCCGCCGCCATCGCCTTCGGCTTCGAGACGCTGGGCCTCGACGAAATCGTTGCCTTCACGGTGCCGGCCAATCTGCATTCCCGCGCGGTGATGGAACGGCTCGGCATGTCGCGCAACCCGGCGGAGGATTTCGATCACCCGCGCCTCCCCGAAGGCCATCCGCTGAAGCGGCATGTGCTCTACCGCATCGCCCTCGCCTGACGTCCGCGCCGGGGCTATGCTTTCCCAAAAGCAACAAGCCGAAACGAGGAAGCCCATGTCAGAGCCTGCAATCAAACCGGCCGAGCCCGTTCTTCTCCGCGACGACCGCGACGGCATCGCGACGCTGACGCTTAATCGCGGCCCGCAGCGCAATGCGTTATCCGAAGCGCTCATGACGTCGCTGACAGATGAACTCGCGCTGATCGCGACGGACAAGAGCGTGCGCGTCGTCGTGATCGCCGCGAACGGCCCGGCCTTTTCCGCAGGCCACGACCTCAAGGAAATGACCGCGCATCGCACCGACGCCGATCGCGGCCGCGCCTATTTCCAGAAGCTGATGAAGCAGTGCAGCGCATTGATGCAGGCGATCGTGCGGCTACCGCAACCCGTTATCGCGCGCGTGCATGGCATCGCCACGGCCGCCGGCTGTCAGCTCGTCGCGAGCTGCGATCTCGCTGTCGCAGCCGACACGGTGAGACTTGCGACGCCCGGCGTCAATATCGGCCTTTTCTGCTCGACGCCGATGGTGGCGCTGTCGCGCAACGTGCATCGCAAGCACGCGATGGAGATGCTGCTCACCGGCGAAATGATCGATGCCAATCGCGCCGCCGAAATCGGCCTCATCAACAAGGCGGTGCCGCTCGACGAACTCGATGACGCGGTGTCGGCGCTTGCGCGGGCCATAGCATCGAAATCCGCCTTCACTCTCTCAATCGGCAAGGAGGCCTTCTATGCGCAAGCCGAGAAGGGACTCAGCGACGCCTATGATTATGCAAGCGAAGTCATGGTGAAGAACATGCTGGCGCGCGACGCGGAGGAAGGCATCTCAGCCTTCATCGAGAAGCGCGAACCCACATGGGAGGATCGCTGAGCCATGGCCCATGACCGCTACGGGCCGGACGATATCCGCGAGATTCTGCAATCCACGAAAGTGATTGCCCTTGTCGGCGCCAGCGCCAATCCGGCGCGCGACAGCCACGACGTCATGCGCTTTCTGCAGGCCAAGGGCTACCGGGTGATTCCGGTGAACCCCGGCCTCGCGGGCCAGACGCTCAACGGCGAACTCGTCTATGCGACGCTTCGTCATATACCCTACAAAATTGATATGGTAGACATATTCCGCAACTCGGAGGCGGCAGGGGCCGTCTGCGATGAGGCGGTGGAGATCGGCGCGAAGTCGGTCTGGATGCAGCTTGGGGTCATAAACCCGCAAGGTGCCGCCAGGGCGGAAGCCGCCGGACTCAAAGTCGTAATGGACCGCTGTCCAAAAATCGAAATGCCGAGGCTTGGCCTTTAGGGCTTTGCGTCGAACGAACAAGGAGACCCAAATGGCCGAATATTCCTTCAGCACACTTGCCATCCATGCCGGCGCCAAGCCCGACCCGACGACGGGCGCGCGCGCGACGCCGATCTTCCAGACGACTTCCTTCGTCTTCGAGGATGTCGATCACGCGGCCTCGCTCTTCGGTCTGCAGGCTTTCGGTAACATCTATACGCGCATCACCAATCCGACGACCGCCGTGCTCGAAGAGCGCGTCGCGGCGCTCGAAGGCGGCACGGCGGCGCTCGGGGTCGCGTCCGGCCATGCCGCGCAGCTGCTCACTTTCCATACGCTGCTCGAACCGGGCGATCATTTCGTTGCCGCCAAGCAGCTTTATGGCGGCTCGATCAACCAGTTCGGCCATTCCTTCAAGAAGTTCGGCTGGGAAGTCGACTGGGTCGATATCAACGATCCGGCCAATGTGAAGAAGGCCATCGGCCCGAAGACGAAAGCGGTCTTCATCGAAAGTCTCGCCAATCCGGGCGGCATCGTCACCGACATCGAAGCCATCGCGAAGATCGCGCATGAGGCGGGCATTCCGCTCATCGTCGACAACACGCTCGCCTCGCCCTACCTCATCCGTCCGATCGAGCATGGCGCGGATATCGTCGTGCATTCGGCGACGAAGTTCCTCGGCGGCCATGGCAACTCCATGGGCGGCATCATCGTCGATGCGGGCAAGTTCGATTGGTCGAAGGACAACAAGTACAAGACGCTGTCGGAGCCGTGCGACTCCTATCACGGCCTCGAAATCCACAAGACCTTCGGCAACATCGCCTTCGCCATCGCCTGCCGCGTACTCGGTCTGCGCGATCTTGGACCCGCCATCTCGCCCTTCAATGCCTTCATGATCCAGACCGGCATCGAGACATTGCCGCTGCGCATGCAGCGCCATTCGGACTCGGCGCTGAAGGTCGCGCAGTTCCTGAAGACGCATCCGAAGGTAAGCTGGGTTTCCTATGCGGGTCTGCCGGACGATCCCTATCACGCGCTTCAGCAGAAATATTCGCCGAAGGGCGCGGGCGCCGTTTTTACCTTCGGCGTCAAGGGTGGCTTTGAGGCGGGCGTGAACCTCGTGAACGGGGTGAAGCTTCTCTCGCATCTTGCCAATGTCGGCGACACGCGGAGCCTCATCATCCACCCGTCCTCGACGACGCATCGCCAGCTCACCGCCGAGCAGCAGGCAGCTGCCGGCGCGGGTGCCGATGTTGTGCGCTTGTCGGTGGGACTGGAAGAACCGGCGGACATCATCGCCGACCTCGACCAGGCGCTGAACGCGTAAGCGCCTGATCAGCCTTTCTGCGTCATGGCCCGGCTCGTCCGGGCCATCCACGTCTTTCGACAAAGGTTGAAATAAAAATGCCCCGCGCGAGCGGGGCATTTCTTTTTCAACTCGAGCTCAGCTCAAGCGGTGAGCCGTCTCGCATGTACGATCGCAAGCGTGAACACGATGAGCGCGCCGGCCTGATGCGCGGCACCGAGCGGAACCGGCACGGCCCAGAGCAGCGCCCAGACGCCGAGGCCGATCTGCGCGAGAACGGCAAGCGCGAGCCAGGTCGCGCTGCGCGAGGCCTGCGCGAATGGCCGCGCGGCAAACCAGTGCCAGCCCACCATGATGGCGACCAGATAGGCAACCATGCGGTGATCGAACTGCGCGGTCAGATGGCTCTCGAAGAAATTGCGCCACAGGGGCGACTGGTCCAAGAGGCGCGACGGGATGAAGGCGCCGTCGATGAGCGGCCATGTGTTGTAGATATAGCCGGCCTTCAGCCCTGCGACGAAAGCTCCGAGCAACATCTGGAAGAAGACAAGGCCGACCAGCGCGAGCGCAGCCTTGCGCAAGCCATTGCTCGTCGCCACCGGCACAGGCTCGCGCCAGAGCCCGAGCGCGACCCAGACCATGTAGGCATAGATGAGCGTCGCAAGGCCGAGATGCGCGGCGAGCCGGTACTGGCTGACATCGACGCGATGTGTGAGGCCGCTCTTGACCATCCACCAGCCGAGCGCGCCCTGCAGGCCGCCCAGAACGAACATGACGGCGAGCCGCGGCGCCAGCGCCCGCTCGATGCGGCGCGTCGCGAGGAACCAGAGAAACGGCACCAGAAAGGCGAAGCCGATGAAGCGGCCGAGGAAACGGTGCGACCATTCCCACCAGAAGATCGACTTGAACTCGCCAAGCGTCATGCCCTTGTTGACGAGTTCATATTGCGGGATCTGCTGATATTTGGCGAAGGCGTCCGTCCAGGCTTCCTCGCTCAAAGGCGGGAGCGAGCCCATGACGGGTTTCCACTCGGTGATGGAGAGACCGGATTCGGTGAGCCGGGTGAGACCGCCGACGACGACCATCGCGAAAATGAGACCTGCCACGGCGAAGAGCCACAAGGCGATCGGGCGGCGGGCGGCAATCTGACGCCCGTTCGGCCCCGCTTCGCTGGGTATGGCTGCCTGCGCTTCGACACTCATTGTCATGGGAACCCTCGAAACGTCCCTTTGCGGCGGCGGGAGGAATGCCGTATCAGAGCGCCATCCGCATTCCACCGAGACCGGAGACCGACATGCGCCGCCTGCCCATTCGCATCCGCAAGCTCATCGGCACAATCGTGCTGCTGGTCTTCCTGACGCTCTATTCGTTCCTGATCATGACGATCGCGGTGAGCGGCCATCTGCCGGAACATGGTGTCGTGCAGTTCTTCTATTACGTGATCGCCGGGACGATCTGGGCCTTTCCGGCCCGGTACCTGATGATCTGGATGGTGCGCCCGGACTGAGCGCGCCGTCCGTCATCGAAGAATGAGGCTCGCTTAGAAGAACGAGCCGGTCATCGTCTTGTTCAGCGCGACGATAACGACGAGGAAGATCACGATCGGAAGAATGGTGGTCATCTGGAACCCCTTTGAGTCTCTCGAATTGAGCCGCACATTGCCGCAAGGCTGGCGATAAGAAAAGGGCCAACGGGATAAAACCCGCCGGCCCTTTTTAAATGGTCGGAGCGGCCGGATTCGAACCGACGACCCCTTGTCCCCCAGACAAGTGCGCTACCGGGCTGCGCTACGCTCCGACAAAACCGGTGAGGAAATGGGCCAAGGACCCGTTCCGAAGGCGCGGAATATAGACGCCGACCTCTCACGGGGCAACGCCTCAATCCGACCTTTCTGTTGGTAATTTCAATTGCCGCGACAAATAGTGCCGACGCTGCGTTTTCTGCCGCGATCGGGGCGCGATCAGGCCTCGTCGCCTTCCGTCTCCCACAGCGTTTCGTCGATTTCTTCCTTCAGGACGGTGAGTTCTTCGAGAATCGATTCAAGCGTCTGCTTGGCAGACGCATCGAGAACCGCGCCGCCTTCCGAAGGCTCTTCCTCGCGCTCGCTGCGGCGCACGGCTTCCCGCGCCAGCTCCGCGAGCGAGGCGTCGACGGTGCCCTTGCCGGTTTCGCTGACGAACTTCACGCCCTGTTCGCGGAAGACCTTTTGAACGCCCTTGATCGTGTAGCCGTCGTTATAGAGAAGCGCGCGCACGCCGCGGAGCAGATCAACGTCCTCAGGCCGGTAATAGCGCCGCCCACCACCGCGCTTCAGTGGCCGGATCTGGTTGAACTTGCTCTCCCAAAACCTCAGTACGTGCTGCGGAACGTCGAGTTCGGCGGCAACCTCGCTGATAGTCCGGAATGCATCTGGCGATTTTTGCGTAGACAAAACAATAGCCTGCTGACGTTCCTCGATCTTAAATCTCAACACGAGGCAGATCGAGGAGGCGCCTCGGGTTGATTATTCCGCCGCTGCGGACTTGCCGCTCAGAGCGGCGTTGATGTGTTCCTTGAGCACATGGCTCGGACGGAACACCAGAACGCGCCGCGGCTTGATCGGCACTTCCTCGCCGGTCTTCGGGTTGCGGCCCATGCGGCCGCCCTTCTGACGCACGGAAAACGAGCCGAAAGACGACAGCTTCACGGTGTCGCCGTTGGCCAGGCTGTCCGAAATGTGCTGAAGCACCGACTCAACAAGGTCGGCGGACTCATTGCGCGACAAGCCGACCTCTTGATAGACGGCCTCGCTCAGATGCGCCCGCGTGATGGTATCCCCCATGGCCTCTTCCTCCAATTTCGCCCAAGCGTATTGCGGGCGGAGAAACCCGTCAATATCAATAGGATGGCACAATTTTCTCAGGGCCACCCTGCGGCTTGGTCTTTAAGTCCCAAGCCTGGTCGATTACCAGCGCAGCAGCACCGAGCCCCAGGTAAATCCGCCGCCCATGGCTTCAAGCAGAACGAGGTTGCCCGGCTTGATTCGTCCGTCCTTGAGGGCCGTATCGAGAGCGAGCGGCACCGAGGCAGCCGAGGTATTTCCATGCTCGCCGACGGTCACGATGACCTTCTCGGACGGCAGGCCGATGCGCTTCGCCGTGCCGTCAAGGATGCGCTTGTTCGCCTGATGAGGCACGAACCAGTCGATGTCGGACGCCGTGAGGCCGGTCGCCGCCAGCGACTCGTTGATCGCGTCCGCAATGTTGACTACCGCGTGACGGAAGACCTCGCGGCCCTCCATGCGGACATGGCCTACCGTCTGCGTCGAGGACGGGCCACCATCGACATAGAGCTTTTCCTTGTAGCGCCCGTCCGAATGGAGATGCGCCGTCAGGATGCCCCGGTCGGCATTGGTCCCCTCGCCCGTGCCCGCCTGAACGATCACGGCGCCCGCGCCGTCGCCGAAGAGGACGCAGGTCGTGCGGTCGCTCCAGTCGAGGAGGCGCGAGAAAGTCTCCGCGCCGATCACCAGCACCGTTTTCGACTGCCCGGAGCGGATGAAGCTGTCGGCGATGGTCAGCGCATAGACGAAGCCCGAGCAGACAGCCTGCACGTCGAAGGCCGCACCATGATGGAGGCCAAGTTCGGCCTGCACGGTCACAGCGGTCGCCGGGAAGGTGTTGTCGGGCGTCGTCGTGCCCAGAATGATCGTGTCGATCTCCTGCGCATCGATGCCTGCATTGGCGATGGCCGCCCGCGCCGCCTTGAGCGCCAAATGCGAGGTCAGTTCGCCATCGGCCGCCAGATGGCGAGCATGAATACCGGTTCTTTCGACCACCCACTCGTCGGACGTATCCACGATCTTTGCGAGATCGTCATTGGTCACTCGCCGCTCCGGCAGATAGCTGCCGCAGCCGGTGACCACACTGCGAATAATGCTCACGATAAAGCCGCCTCGGTTTCTTCGTTATTATTTTGATTGCGGGCGCGTCCGGCCGCTGCCTCGAAGCCGCTGAGGGCTTCCATATCGACCACGATCTTCTTCAGAAGATCGGCGGATGCGACATCGACGGCGACATCGATGGCGGACGCAAAGCCAAGCGCATCAGTGCCGCCGTGGCTTTTCACGACGAGACCGTTGAGGCCGAGGAACAGCGCGCCGTTGGACGAACGGGGATCGAGCTTTTTCGCCAGGATCTTGAAGGCGCCCTGTGCAAGCACATAGCCGATTTTCGACAGCCACGACCGGCTGATGGCCGCACGCAGATAATCCGCCACCTGCCGCGCCGTGCCTTCGGCGGTCTTCAGGGCGATATTGCCGGTAAAGCCATCCGTCACGATGACATCGACGGTGCCCTTGCCGAGATCGTCGCCTTCGACAAAGCCGTGAAAATGAATGGGGAGCTTCGCCTCGCGCAGCATCTGCGCGGCTTCCTTCACCTGCTCGGTGCCTTTGACCTCTTCCTCGCCGATGTTGAGGAGACCCACGGTCGGCCTCTCCACGCCGAGGATAACGCGCGCATAGGCCTCGCCCATGACGGCGAATTGAACGAGCTGGAATGCTTCCGGCCCGATGGTCGCGCCGACATCGAGCACCACGCTCTCGCCGCGCATGGTCGGCCACAGTGCCGCGAGCGCCGGACGTTCGACATGGGGCATCGTCTTCAGGATGACCTTCGACATGGCCATGAGCGCGCCGGTATTGCCCGCCGAGACGGCAGCCTGCGCATTGCCCGCCTTCACCGCATCGATCGCCAGCCACATGCTGCTCGTCTTGCGGCCACGGCGAAGCGCCTGGCTCGGCTTGTCATCCATGCCGATGGAAACATCGGTGTGGACAATCTCGCTCACGGCGGCCACGCGCGGATGCTGCTCGAGCACGGGGCGCATTTTCGCTTCGTCGCCGAAAATCAGAAACCGGACGGCCGGATGACGAATGGAGGCGATATCAGCGCCGCCGATCACAGTTGCAGGACCATGGTCGCCGCCCATGCCGTCAAGCGCTATCGTGAGTGAACGCGTCACCTGAGCCCCTTTCCCTTCCCGCCGAAATTCTTGGTGCAATCAACCTCGATCACTCCCGGCGGCCCGCCCAGAAGATACAAGGTTGATGAGGCCTGACAACTGAGTCTTGGCTGCCAGCCTTCGCCTTGATTCAATCTTTTTTCTTGAGTTTTTCGAGCACTGCGAAGGGATTCGGCTTCTTCTCTTCCTCCGCCGCTTCGCTGGCCGGCGTCTCTTCGAGGCCCACTCCGGGCTTGCGCGGATAGGGATCGAGAGCCAGCGCGAGTTGCTCGGCAACCATCTCCCCGACGTCAATGTGACCCGCTTCGATGGGCTCCGGCGGCTCTTCGCTGTCCGTGTCGATGATGATCTCGCGCTCGGAGCCAGGCCCCCCGGTCGCCTCTTCCAGCATCTCGGCCGGGAGGTAATGCACCTTGAAGCTCTCGTTGAGCTTTGCCGGAACGGGCTCGAGCGTCACCACGCAGGCCTGTACGACTTCCGCCTCGAATCGGCCTTCGAGCGCAACGCCAAGCCTGCGCCAATGCCTCGCGGTTGCCGTTCCCTTCAGCGATTTCAGCTCGATAAGGTCGAAGCGCTTCGCCAGCGCCTCACGTTCCTTCGCCGTCGCTTCGAACCTGATTTCGCGGCCCTGCGGCGGAAGATCGTCGAGGCTGAGGTCGATACTGAATTCAGTCTTGGGCAGCGTGGTCACGCGGTCTTGCTTTCCGAAAGGACGGCGGGCGCATCGGCAAAGGACAGCCTGCCCGCCAAAAGGTCTTCATCCGGCTGACTGCCTAGCACCGCAACACAGTTTCGTACATAGAGGGCCAGTGCGGCGAGATTCGAGGCGGCCGGATCGAGCCCTGCGAAGACATTGCGGCGAATGGCGTCCTGGAGCTCCTTGTCGCCCTCGGCGTCGAGGCCTGCGTCATAGGCAGCCATTCGGCCATAAAAGGCAGAAGCCATGGCCTTGATCTTCTTGCCGACCGAAAGATCGCTCACGCCCATTTCGCGCAGCGTCTGGTCCATATCGTCAAACATGATGTCGAAAACGCGCTGCGCAACCTCTTTGGCGGGGTCGCCGGCGCCTTTTAGCCGCCGCAGCACCAGAAAAGCGTGGAGAGCGACCATTTCGAAGCGGCCTTCGACCGTGTCGGGCACCCCCGCATGGAGGTAAAACCCCGGCATGCGCGCCTGGGCCACCAGACCCCGGTACAGCCCGAACGGCACTTCATCGCGGTCCGGGCGACCGAAAATCCTTTTCCATATCATAGCCAACTCCACTGCTCGGGCTCCGGGCTTTCGTGTTCCGCTCAGAAGCAGATTGAATTTACCGGGCGACAAGGGTAGGTCAATCTAACATCTATGGGCCAGGAGGGTTCTCCAACATGACTTCTCAACGTCCGCGGCGCCGCGCGGGTCTGCTGCTCGCTATGGCTTGCCTGACCGCGGTCAGCACCGCTGCCCTAACGGCCTGCTCGCCGGTTATCGAGCAACGCGGCTATATCCTTGACGAAAAGAACCTGAAAAGGATCAAGCCCCACCAGACCAGCATGGATCAGGTCCGGGACATCATGGGATCTCCCTCGACCAGTTCGACCATTACGAACGGCCCGGGCGGCGAAGCCTTCTACTATATCAGCAGCCGTTTCGAGACGGATGCCTTCTACCCGCCCGAGGAAGTCGAGCGCACGGTCGTCGCCATTTACTTCACCAAGGAAAACGTGGTCGACGAAGTTTCCTATTACGGGCTTCAGGACGGTCAGGTCGTCGACCTCCAGACGCGCACCACGCCGACCCGCGGCAAGGAACTCACCGTTCTCGGCCAGATCTTCAGCAACCTCGGCCGCTTCAACAAAGCCACCGATTCGAA
>JAJXZC010000718.1 GCA_021780275.1 Pseudomonadota bacterium | reverse complement strand
CCGTGTGCTTGGCTGCTCACGTTGGAAATTTCGTGGTGGGCTCCTGGAAACGTCAAACTTCTACTGCCACCCCGGCAAAGCCGGGGGATCTCCCCAATTGTTTAGATGCGTCGCTCGGCGGCGGCGTCGTGCCTGTCGCGACAATCGCGAACTCGCAAAGCCTCGCCACTGCCCAATCGTCAGGGATCACGCCGAACTCAGTGCGTCGGTATCCGGACTTCAATCCCATCTCGCACCCATTTTTTCGAGATGCCCCGTGACGCAGTCGGCGAGCGTGGCCAATTCTTCGATGATCTGTGGCAACGGCGTGGTGTAACGTTCAGCGAGTTGTCGGATGCGCCCGGTAAGTGTTTGCGAAACTCGATCAAGTTCGTCACTAACGGCAGAAGAGGTAACGCTGAGCCATTTGTCTTCAATTACAAGGATTTTGATCTGTTCGCCGGACAATTCATAATATTTTCCGGCGACCTTGGTTTCCAAATCGTCCTCTGCTTCCTTGAACCGCGCCTTGGCGTCATCGAGTTTTTCGAGCATGGCCGCATAGGCATTGAGCGCCTCGCGTTCCTCGGCATAATCCCGGTCTTTGCCAATGATTTTCAGGCGCGCCTTGATGGCCGTCGCGGTGATTTTCTGCTTGTCGCCTTCGCCCTCTATGACTTCGGCTAGCAGGCCATCCTCGCCGCCCTGTTCTTCTCGTCTTTCATCGAGTTCCTGCTCGACGCCAACGATTTCGGATTCGATCACGACAATAGTGTCACGCTCCACAGCGAAATAGCGGTCGATGAGGACCGAAGCCGGAACAAGGTCGGATTTGAACCGGCGCTTGCCGACGCGGAAATCTTCCTTCTCCGGCCAGACAAGCTTGCCATCTTTGTTCTTAACCTGCCGGATTTCACGCGGTCTTGCGCCTTCTTCCCAGCCGGCGGCAGCAATGAGATAGGCGTCGTCCTGCATGGTCTCGGCCCAATAATTCATCAGGTGCTGATAGACGTCATAGGCGTCGAGCAAAGGCGCCTGCCTGAAAGCGGCCAACAGGCTTTCCGAGATGATCTCGATCAGCGCCTTGGGATGGCTGTCTTGCGCAAAGCCTGTCAGATGCGGCCTATTCTCCTCTTTCCACATCGCGAAGAGCTTGAGCACGGTGTCGTTGAACGCGGTGAATTCTGCATGGCCGAGGATGGCCGGCTTGATTTCGCTGATGGGCTTCTTGGTCTGGAAATAGCCGGAACGCAAAGGTTCAAATAGCGCCGCGCGCAAGCTGGGCATGATTTTCCAATAAGCGCCGAGGGCGTCGAGATCGCGCTCGGGAATGCCGCCGCGCAGATGGCCTTCGATGTCCTGGATGTCTTCCGGCTCCGCGCTTTCGATGTAGCGCGGCAGGTTGAGATTATAGTCGTTCTTCTCGTCGGCGATATCGTCGAACGGCACGATGCGCGCGTAGCGCGGATCGCTTTCATCCTCGCGGCGGAAGACATCGACGATCTTGTGAATGTCCTGGTCGCGCAGCCGGTTTTTCGGCCCGTCCTTGCGAAAGCCCTTCGACGCGTCGATCATGAAAACGCCCTTGCGCGCGGCGGCGTTTTTCTTGTCGAGCACCAGAATGCAGGCCGGGATGCCGGTGCCGTAAAACAGGTTGGCGGGCAGTCCGATGATGCCCTTCAATATGCCCGACTGCACCAGTTTTTTGCGAATGACCGCCTCGGCGCCGCCGCGAAACAGCACGCCATGCGGCAAGATGCAGGCGCCCTTGCCCCGGCTTTTCATGCTGCGCACGATGTGGAGCAGATAGGCGTAATCGCCCTGCTTCCTTGGCGGGACTCCCCAGGTGAAACGCCGGTGTCTATCGCCCTCGCCGCTCTCGCCGAGGGTCAGGCCCGTCGACCAGCTCTTGTCGGAGAAGGGAGGATTGGCGACGACGTAATCGTAGGTGCGAAGCTGCTCGCCATCCAGGAATTGAGGCTTCACCAGCGTGCCCTCGCCGCCGGCGGCGATGTTGGCGGTGGGGAAGTCGTGCAGGATCATGTTCATGCGGGCGAGACCGGCGGTGGTCGTGTCCTTTTCCTGCCCCTCCAGCGTGATGTGTTTGCCGGATTCCGCCGCGACCTTCAGCAGCAGCGAGCCCGAGCCGCAGGTCGGGTCGTAGGCCGTGGTGGACGCGACGGTATTTTCCGGCGAGACGCCCAAGACCTTGGCGATGACCCGACTCACTTCGGCCGGCGTGTAGAATTGGCCCTTGCTCTTGCCGCTCTGGGTGGCGAAGTGCCGCATCAAATATTCGTAGGCGTCGCCGAGGATGTCGTCGTGCTCGGCGTGATTCTGCGAAAAGTCCAGCGCGGGATTTTCGAAGATCGCGATCAGGTTGCCGATACGCTGCACCTGCGCCTGGCCGTCGCCGAGCTTGGTCGGGTCGTTGAAGTCGGGGAAGTCGGTGCGGGCGAGGCGGCTGTTGGCGTCGACAAGCGGTTGGATGACCTCGGTGTTGATCTTCTCGCCGATGTGGCTGTCGCCTTTGAGCGCCGCCATGCGTGGATTCCAGCGTGAAGTGCAACGGTTAAGCGAAGCGAATTTGGACGTCTTTTCCGAGTTCGGCAAGGATGGCCTGGACGGGGGTTTTGAACCGCA
>JAJXZC010000476.1 GCA_021780275.1 Pseudomonadota bacterium | reverse complement strand
TTCGCCATGTACATCGATCCTGACGAGGCAGCTGAAAACTATCGCCGGCGCGTCATCGAACAGATGGCACCGACATCAACCGACTCAGAACGCTCGACGGTACGCGAGGAGCTATCTGGCGCCTGCACCACCGAGATCGCAGCCTTCGATGAATTCGTCGGTCTTCTGGCGGACGACGAGTCCGCTTATGACCACATCATTTTCGATACGGCCCCGACCGGCCACACGCTGCGTCTTCTGAGCCTGCCCAAGGCATGGACGGGATTTCTGAAAGACAATGATCGCGGTGCTTCCTGCCTCGGCCCGCATTCGGGCCTCAAGATGCGCGAGGCACGCTTTCGCGCCGCGCTCGCGACGCTTGGAAATGCGGCGCTCACCACCATCATGCTGGTGACGCGCGCCGACAGAAGCGCCATACGCGAAGCGGCACGCACTTCGGACGAGTTACGCGCGCTCGGTCTCGCCAATCAGCGCCTCGCCATCAATGGCATCTTTCACGCAACCGATCGGAACGACACCGTTGCTCATTCGATCGAAGCGCTTGGCGAGAAAGCCCTGGCCGGCATGCCGGAAAATCTGGAGGCGTTGCCGCAGGATCACATCCCTCTACGGCCGTTCGACATGGTTGGATTGGCTGCGCTGCGCGCCCTGCTCTCCGATGTCGACCCACATGCCGCCGCGCATGTGAAGGGCGCGGAGCCCTCGGCACCGGCCATCCCCAAACTCGACGCCCTGGTGGATGAACTCGCCGCCGCAGGCCGCGGGCTCGTCATGGTCATGGGCAAAGGCGGCGTCGGCAAAACGACTATTGCCGCCGCGCTCGCCATCGGACTCGTCCAGCGCGGACATAGCGTTCACCTCAGCACCACCGATCCGGCCGCACATATCACCGCGACGCTCGACGGCAACCTCGACGGATTGCAGGTCGACCGCATCGACCCCAAGGCGGAAACCGATCGCTATATCGAGAAGATCATGGCCACACGCGGAAAGAATCTCGACGAGCAGGAACGCGCCCTGATGCTCGAAGATCTGAAGTCGCCCTGCACCGAGGAAGTGGCTGTGTTCCACGCCTTCTCGCGTGTCGTCGCGGAGGCGCGAAGCAATTTCGTCGTTCTCGACACCGCGCCCACCGGCCACACGCTTCTGCTAATGGATGCGACCGGCGCCTATCACCGGCAGATGATGCGCGACATCGACCCCGCCGCACATGGCCGCGTCGTCACGCCAATGATGAGGCTCCAGGACCCCGACTATACAAAGATCGTTCTCGTCACTCTTCCAGAGACGACGCCCGTATCGGAAGCGGCGACACTTCAGGAAGATCTGCGACGGGCGAAGGTTGAGCCCTATGCCTGGATCGTCAATCGTAGCCTTGCGGGCTCCGCCACCCATGACCCTCTACTCAGGGTGAGAATTGCGGCCGAGCGCATTCAGATAGAGCGCATCGGAAAGAACCTTGCGAAACGCCTCTTCCTCCTGCCCTGGCAATCCGAGCCGCCCGTCGGCGTCCCCGCGCTGTCGAAAATCGTTGCGCCATAATTATTCGGCCCAAAAAAGGTTCAGCACCGATTCCTTGCAGGTGTAACAAGTCTCAAATAATCGGGCGCGGCTTCAAATAACCCGGATTGAAATCACAGAAGTGAGTCATCGCATCAATGTCATGCAAATGAAGCCGCGGCCCTCTGATCGATATCCACTGACGTTTCCTGAGGTCGCGGATCATCCGGTTGACATGCTCGATGGATAGTCCGAGCGCGTTGGCTATGTGGTGCTGCTTCAACGGAAAAGGACAGGAGTCTTCCTCGACCTGACCGAGAAGCTTCAGACGGGTAAAGGTTTCGAGCAAGAAATGCGCTACGCGATTGATAGCCTCACGGCGCCCCAGATCGGTGAGATGCTCCATGAGCAAAGCCTGCTCACGTTGACAGAGCATCGTGAAGGTCTTGGACAAGTCCGGAACCGCGCTGAATGCGTCCCGGAGCTTCTGGCCTGAGAAGGTGCACAGGTAGGTATCCGTGATTGCCTCAATCCAATAGCGGTCACCGTTGGCGTCCTCGAAGGAGGCGTCAATGAAAGAGCCGGGAAGCAGGAAATTCACGATCTGCGTCCGACCATCCTCGACCGAACGGCACCGCATCGCCCAGCCGGAATGCAGCGTCATATATTTCGACGTCTCGTCCCCATTCGGATGAATGCGCCCCCCGGCCTCGACTCGCCGCCTCCCACTGCGCACCTTCTGTATTTCGTCGAGATCGGCCTCGTTCAACGGTGTGAACAATGCCTGCCGCCTAACGAGACAATCCCGACAAACCTTGGGGGGCGGAACCAGACCATCAATAAAACTCATCGTCGCCTTCGGTTCTTCGTTGGATCAGCGCGAAATATTCACGTTACTATGAGTAGATCCAAGACAATCGCAAGTACATCCGTCCCATATGAAAAAGGAAGGGCAGCGTATTATCGCCGCCCTTCCTCGTTTCTCGGTTCCAGAACTCTTTCCCGGACTCACCCTTTTCCCATGAGGATCAGGATTTGTTACGCCGCATCTGACCACCCGCGGCCGGTCCGCCATTCTGGCCCCTGCCGTCGCCAGAGCCGTGCGGACCGGAAATACGCTCCAAAGGCCTACGCTCAGCGACGGCTCCTTCCGACAATGATCAACGCGGCGCGTTGTCGTGCACGTAGAGCAGAACCGCCCGCGCGTCGTCGACCGCCTGAGCAAAGCCTTCGGCATTGGTTCCGGAAGCATCCTTCGAGCCGAAGACCGCTTCATAAACGTCGACAGTCTGCGTCTCGTACTTGCCCGGCGATGTTTCGACCAGCACCGTGATCTTCTCACCGCTATAAGTCGTCGCTCGGTCATAGTCGACCGACGAGTAGTCGACATAGGTCTTTCCGTCTGCGCCGGTGATCGTGCCGTTTATTCTCACGATCGAATTCAGATATTCGACGGTGTCGATATTAAACGAACCGGACTTGTCACCCGCCGCTGCGAGCAGCGAAGCCGCCTCCATGACGTCCTTCGTCGTCCGCGTGCCATCGGCGAGGTAGGTGAGATCACCAAGCTTCGACGGATCGAGGCCGGGAATGCTGCCGCTGCTCACGAGCGCGGTGTAGAGAGCCAGGTTCGCCAGCGGAGAGTCGATCGTCTTCGCCTCGCCAGCCGTGGTGGTTACAATCCGGCCCGAGGCATCAAGGCTAACGGAGTCGGCCGCATTGATCTGGTTGACCGCGTCTGTCAGCTGCCTCGTGAGCACCTTGCTCGGCGAGCGTCCGACGTTCAGACGGCTGAGTTCAACTTCAACCACCAGGTTTGGGTCAATCGGCGCCCCTTCGGCATCGAGCGGGATCGGGTTGCCGTTCTTGTCGAGCGGCTGGACAAACCCCTCCGGCGTCAGCTTCGGGGTACCATCTGCATTGCGCTCGATTACCCACATGTCGCCGAAGGTGTCACCCTTCTTCGTCCCGGCGCCGCCGGGCTTGCCGGTCTCGGCCTTTCCGCCCATGTAGCCAGGACCCTTGCTTTCGGAACTCGGACCTTCACCTTCCTCGAAGACCTTGTCCTTCACGCCCTTGCCCGCATTGGCGCCATGACCCGCCGCGCCGCTGCCCTGGCCCTTGCCATTCTCACCGCCCTTGTGGCCCTTGTCACCGCCAGAGCCCCCTGCCCCGCCAGTGTGCCCGCTGCCTTCTTCCGCAAAGGCCTGCGACGTGAACGAAGGAGCCCCATGGCTTCCAAGGTTCATTCCCAATGCAAGCGCACAGACAGCCGCAGAAGCCATAAAACTCTTTGCAATAAAACGCGTTTTCATTTTCACGTTAACCTTTTACACAGTGACATGACGTCATAGCGGAAGATGCGTTGCCTCCGCCCCAACACTCTCTGCATCTAAATCGATCGGCATCCTTCGACCGAACCGACTTATATTTATATGTACGATATTCAAAGATGAGTAATTGACTTACATCAAACACTTGTTCGTTTTATGTCGACAGCCCCACCCTGATTGAATTTTTCAATCAAAGGCAGGGCCGGACTTAATGAACTAGAATTTGTAAGCCACGCCCACGCGGAAAAGATTTTCCGTGTTTTTGAAGGAGTCGGTACCCGTAGGGCCATTCGAATACTTCAAATTGTAGCTACCATAGTCCGTCCACGTATAATCGAGACGCATTTGCAACGATTTTCCGATCGGCATCTCGACACCGCCGCCAACCCGGATTCCGACCTTCGTCTGATCGCTGGAGGCGGCGCTGCCTGTGGTCGCATAGTCGGTGCTGAAGCATGTCTCGACGAGACCTGCGCGTCCGTAGATCAGGGTGTTCCGGGCCACGATGTAACCGCCACGGAGCGACGCGCCGTAACTGTAATTCTTCTCAACCGAGTAAATGCGGCCCGTCGGATCGCGCTTGATGTTCCAACCCTCGCTCGCAAGCTCGGCTTCGATTTCGGCGCCTGCGTAGAAGGCCCCGAAAGCGTGACCGTAACCACCGAAGATGCCTGCGCCCGTACCAAATCCGGCGCGGCGGACCGACAGCGTCTGTGGCGGCGTTCGAAGGCCTGCATTGTCTGTGATGAGCGCGCCATGCCCACCCTGAAGACCGATGTAAAAGCCGTTATAGTCGACCGCCGGAACCTTCTTCTCATCTGGCCCGCGATTGAAGCGGAAGCCGACACCGAACCGCAGAAGGTTCTCGGCATTGGCGAAATTGTCCATCCCGCCGCCGACCGGGTCGACGTTGTAGTCGCCATATGAGGTGTAGGTGTACTCCATGCGACCGAAGAAGTTGCCAGCAAGCGGGAAATCCGTGCCTGCGCCATAACGTACGCCGCGATCCCGTTCATCGACCTTCACCAGCGTTCCGCTGTGCAGGTAGGGTGTTTCGAAGCGTGTAGTCACTATTCCAAAACGGCCGTAAAGCAGCGCCTGGTTTTCAAGTTCGTAGCCGAGACGAACAGCCGCTTCATAGCTGTCGCGCTTGCGCACCGAATAATTGCGCGTTCCACCATCGCCATCATGCGACCATGTCTGCGCGCCATTCTCGCCGTCAAACTCAACGCCCAGATAGATGCGCTTCAGCATGACGCCATAACCGAGGAAAGCGCCTCCCTGCCAGCCATTGTCGCCAAAATCGGCCGTCAGGCTGCCCGAACCGCGGTCGCCCTCGAGCGCGGTCGCCAGGGTACCATTACCTGCCTGGACACCAGTGTAGAAACCGCCCGGCCCACGATCCGCCGTTGCAGGCGCGGCGGAAGATGGATCACCCTTGTAGGCCGGTGAAAGCTGGGCGCCGAACCGGATCATGATCCGGTTCTCGGTGAAGCCACCGGTGGCGGACGTCGAGAGACGCTCGATGAACGAGTAGTCCGTTCCAACAAAGAGATTGGGCGCGAAAAAATATTTCAGGCCCATCCCGGAGTCGGTGAGGTGATCCGTGCGGTTGCCGCCTTTGTAATCGTTTTCAGTATAATAAAGATGGGCATCCGCAAGTAGGTCACTACGCAGAGCGTGATCTGCGCTGACGCCCATGACGGTGCTCAGATAGCTCGATGCACCGGGCAGCGTCGTTTCTTCCACCGTGCGGTCAATGAAGGATCTGACCCTCGTGCCGCTCGCCGGCTGCCAGCTGAGCCGCATGCCCATATCCGGTACGGAAACGTCACGCAACGCACCGTCAGAATAGTCCTGGCGAATGTAGCCCGCATAGACTTCGCCCTGGAGAGCCGGTCCTGCATTGCCCCGGACACCCACGGCGACCCGGTAGCCCTTGGAGTCGCGCCTATAACCGAAATCGTCGACGGGCGAGTCATAGTCGCGCCGATCCAGATAAGCCTGAACGAAGGGTTCCCAGGTCGCATTCATCTGGTAGCCGACACGGGTACCGACTTCCACCTGCTTGCGATCACGGTCGCGATTGTTGATCGTACCGCCCGAACCCGCGACGTCATCGAAGTTAAAGGTATTTATCGTGCCACCGACCCTCGCCGTGATCGGGCCGGAACGGTTTACGACACCGACCCAATAAGTGCCCTGCCGGTAGGTTGTCGGCTCAACGCCGTTTACAGCATCGGGAGACTCACGGCCTTCATGCGTCCACGCATACTCCGCGCCGCCGATGAGCGAAGTTGACGGGCTGAAGCGGTACTTCCCGCTAGTGCCGATGTTGTAGTCATTGTAGTTCTCGCTGACGAAGCGGTTATAGCGGCCGATATCGGAGCCGACGTTGAAATTCAGCTCGTTCTGCCCCGCATCGACGGACGCAGTGACGTTCGGACTGAAGATCGTGGTCGTATCGCCAACCTTGTTGTTGCGCGTCGCGAAGATGTTGTCGGAATAGCGTTCTGTGAGCGAGGCGCCAGCATTAAACTTCACAGGCCCGAAATTAATGAAATTCTGTATCTGCTGCGCGACGGGAGCTTCGATCGTCGACGGCTCTTCGGCCGGCGCCTTGACGAAGTCCTCGGCCATCGCGCTCTGATGGATGATGCCCTGAACCAGCGCGACTGCGCATGACCCCATCAGATAGCGTTGAAGCTTGGCTGCCCTTTTCATTTTGCCCCCGGAACAAGGATCGCCCGCATTCGCGGCGGCCGACCACCTCACACAAACTCGGTCGAACACCTTGTTCGGCCGTCGAAATCGCAAAAAGATCTCCCGCCAGCGTCGGTTTCCCCGACGTCATGCCGCTAAAAATCAAACTTGATTGTTTTTGATTCTTTTGTTTGGTAGGCGAGATTACACTTGAGATAGCAGATGAGCGTTTTCGAATTCTTTAATTATCAGAAAGTCGCCTGTTCCGCATTGATACACATCAATTCGCGATGGTGCGCACTCAAGCGCGCACAGAACCTGCCGCCGATCTGAATTCGAATTCACTCGCCCAGAAACTTCAGCACCGCATCCTTGTAGGCGCGATCGCCCACTGTCTTCATGTGATCACGCCGCGGCACGGTATAGGCGCTGGCGCCGGGTATGCACGCAGCGAGCGCCGCGGCAGGGCCTGCCTGATCGTCCGTTTCGCCCGCGACGATCAGCACCGGCCGCGTGATTCGCGGGAGGAGGTCTGCCGGAAAATCGGCTCGGACCGCCTCGAAACAGGCGGCTAGCGCGGCACGGTCCTGATGGTTTTGGTCTGCGAAAGTCCGGAAGAGTTTTGCGGCAGGGCTGGTGACGGACGCAGGGTCATCGGTCAGTAATGCATCGACAACCGCACTCGCGTCCTTGCCCCTGTCGAGAAGGCGTTCGCCGACACCCGCGGCAATCACACGGTCGAAGCGTTCGGGATACACCGCCGCCGCGACCAGCGAAACCATGCCGCCCATGGAATATCCCATCAGGTCGACACCCGGCTCGCCCAGATGGTCGAGCAGCGCGACGACATCGCCCGCCATCGCCTCCAACGCATAGTCCTCGACGTCATGCGGCTTGTCGCTCGCGCCATGTCCGCGTCCATCGGCCATGATGACGCGCCTGCCCGCCTCGACCAGCGTCCGCGTCCAGCTCGTCGCGATCCAGTTCACCTGATGCGTCGAGGCAAAGCCATGCACCAGAAGAATGGGCGCGCCCTCCCCTTCGACGCGATAGGCGAGCTTCAATCCATCGGACTCGAAATACTGCATGGGCCAACCTCCAGGCGACTTCGGGCAGCATAGCATTTTCGTCGGGGCGAAAGCCCGGCTGGCGGATTGTATCGGTGACATTCGGGTGACGAAGGGGCTAGGATTTCCAAAACGCGGAGGATCTCATGACTGCATCAGCACTGAAACGCCGGGTCTGCGATGCGATCGACGCCATGGCGCCGACGCTCATCGAGGTGAGCCACACGATCCACGCGAACCCTGAACTCGCCTTTCACGAGGTCGAGGCGTCGTCGCTGCTGGCGGGACACCTTGAACGCGCCGGCCTGCCGGTCACGCGCAGCGCTTTTGGCCTGCCCACCGCCTATGCGACCAGCTTCGGCCCCAAGGGCACGCCGGAAGTGGCAATCCTGTCGGAATATGACGCGCTGCCCGGCATCGGCCATTCCTGCGGCCATAACATCATCGCGACCACGGGCCTCGGCGCGGCCCTCGCCCTGGCGCAGCTCGGCCACGGGCTCCCCGGCCAGATCCGCTATCTCGGCACGCCTGCCGAGGAGCGCGGCGGCGGCAAGGAGCTTATGGCGCAGCAAGGCGCGTTCGACGGCGTCGACTCCGCCATGATGGTGCATCCCGCGGGCATCGACCTCATTACCATGCCCTGCATCGCCATCTCGGAAGTTGTCGTCACCTATCGCGGCCTTGCGGCTCACGCTTCGGCAATGCCACATGCGGGGCTCAATGCGCTCGACGCGCTCGTCACCGCCTATCAGGCGATCGCCCAGCTTCGCCAGCACATCAAGCACACCGAGCGCATTCACGGCATCATCACGAAGGGCGGCGTGGCGCCCAATATCGTGCCGGACGAGACGGAAGGTTTCTTCTATGTCCGCGCGGCCAATGCCGAGGAACTCGCCCTGCTGAAGAAGCGCGTGCAGCTCTGCTTCGAGGCGGGCGCGCTCGCCACCGGCTGCACCTCCGAAATCAAATGGGCGCAGGCGGATTATCTCGACCTCAAGACCAACATGCCGCTCGCCCGCAGCTATGAAGGCAATATGCGCGCGCTGGGACGCGACTTCTTCCCGATCGAAAAGCTGCCCTCCGGCACCGCGGGCAGCACGGACATGGGCAATGTCAGCCATCGCGTGCCGTCGATCCATCCGATGATCTCCTGCGCGCCGCCCAACGTCGTCATCCACAATCCGGAATTCGCGCGTTGGGCCCGCTCCGATCTTGGAGACAAGGCCTGCATCGACGGTGCGAAGGCCCTGGCCATGACAGCCATCGACTATCTCAGCGATGAGAGCTTGCGCGCCAAGGCCGCCAGGGAATTCGCGGCAACGGCTGAAGCCTCCGCCCGCTCCATCGCCGCCGCCTACGATCCGAAGGGCGTAGCCGAAATCGGCGGTTGCGGCTGCGGCGCCCATTAGGGCGCCGCGCCTCGTTCAGCGAACGATCGTCTCGATCGACTCGACTTCCTCGATGACGCGCTCGTCGAGGATCTTGCGCAGCTCCTGCTGTTCCTTCAGCCCGATGGGGAAACCCCACATCATATAGGCGACGAAGAGATTGCAGAGGAACGGCACGGCGACGTAGAGCATGTTGAGGTGACTCAGCACCTCAGGCGTATTCTCCTGCCCCGGCTGAAAGCCGATGAAGGCCAGCGCCCAATAGGTGACGCCGATCGCCACTGCGCTACCCACCTTCGCCGTCAGCGTCAGCAGGGCATAGAAAAGCCCAGTGCGGCGCTGGCCGGTCTGTACTTCGTCGAAGTCGCCGACGTCGGCCATGATCGAACGATAGAGAACGTTCGGAATGCCGACATTCATGCCGAGGAAAAGCAACACGACCGAAGCGACGACGATGTTGCCCGGCGGAATGAGGAAGAGCGTGGGCACGAAAAAGACGTTGAAAAGCGACGCACCGATCATCGTGCGGTGCTTGCCGAGCCGGTAGCTGATCTTCAGGACGAGCGGAATGAAGGCCACACCCGCGAAGAAATAGAGCAGCAGAAGCAGGCTCGCATAGGTGCCCACCTGCCAGACATAGGTCGCCTCGTAGATGAACATGGCGCCCAGCGCCGAAGCGGAAAAGCCGCTGGCGAGATCCGCGATAACGAGGATACGCAGCGCGCGGTTGGTGGCGAGTACCTTGAACGCCTCGGTGATCGGCAGATGTGCCTGCGGACGCTGCTTGCGCTCTCCCATGAAGCGGACCGCGAAGAAGACCGTCAATGGCAGGGCGATGATGATGTACCAGCCCATGACTGCGACACGCGCAGTCTCGACATGTTCGCCGCCCACTTTCTCGATCACCGCCGGCAGCATCAGCACGAGCGGCACGCCGAGCACGGCAAGCCCCTCGCGCCAGCCCTGAATGCGGGAGCGCTCGTGATAATCGTCATCAAGTTCCGCGCCCCACGACATATGCGCGAGCAGCATCATGGTGAAGCCGAGATAGAGGCCAAACAGGCCGCCGAGCAGATAGTTCGCTGAGACCGGCGCCGTCGGCACGAAGATGAACCAGCTCGACACCATCAGGATCGGCACCGCAATGACGAGCCAGTGGCGCCGTCTGCCCCAGCGGCTCGGAAAGCGGTCGGAGAGATAGCCGAGAACC
>JAJXZC010000412.1 GCA_021780275.1 Pseudomonadota bacterium | reverse complement strand
CCTCCTCGAACCACCGCTCGGCAAAAGCCACGTCGCGCCAGGCTTCCAGCCAGGGTCCGCCGCGCGTGAAGTGGATGGCAAATGGATCATCCGTCGTTGGCGACGATCCCTCCAACCAGTTCCAACGCGGATCGAGTGCGCCTATGGCATCGTCATCCAGCCACTTCATTCGATGAAGATAAGCGCCGCTCTCCGTGTTGGCGCGGTCAACGGTCAGCTCCCTCAGCCGCTCGTCGCGCATGTTGAAAACCATCAGGCTCGACCAGTTCTTGCGCGGAAATCTGGATTGAATACGACCGTCCATCTTCATCGTTTCAATGGGACGATGATCGTGTTTCACGCAATGGACCGCGCGGGAAAAATCAACCGCCTCGATCAGGTCGGCAATATCGTGCTGCCACAGGATGTCGTTGTCGGCAAAAATCGCAATGTCGGCATCCGGCGACAGATGCGGCGTCAGAAATCGCGTATAGGTGAACTCGGTGGAAGCAAGTGGATCGACCGACCGCCAATAGAGACCATGGCGGACCAGTTCATCCTGTTTCAGAAAATGGATATTCAACGGGAGCGAGCTGCGCCGCTGTGCAGAATATGCAGCGACCTCGGAAACCCGAGGCACATGCGAATCCCAGCCAAGCCACAGATCAACTCGCATTTGAGCCCCGCTCCCCACATACAACAGCAAATCAGGCATTAAGGTCAGAGGGAAGCTAAAATTTTCCACTGGATACCCCATGATCCGAAACAACGCACACTGACCTAAAATTCGGCAAGGCGCTCCCACAGCGCGCTTCACATTCCCCCTCTCCCGCGCCACACTCCGCCCATGCCGAATCCCGCTCCCAGAAAACCGCGCCCGAAGCGCGCCGCCTCGATCCTCATCCATGCGCCGGACTACGCCTTCGAGACCGAACACGGCGCGCCAGCGAAGATCGTCTGCGGCATCGACGAGGCGGGACGCGGTCCGCTCGCCGGGCCGGTCGTTGCCGCTGCCGCCATCATCGATATCGAGAATTGCCCGAAGGGGCTCAACGACTCCAAGAAGTTGACGCATAAGGCGCGCGAAAAACTCTTCGAGGAACTGATGGCGCAAGCCGAAATCGGGATCGGCATTGCGAGCGTCGAAGAGATCGACGAGATCAACATCCTGCAGGCAACCATGCTTGCGATGACCCGCGCTTTCGACGCGCTTCCCCGCCGCGCCGACTTCGCGCTCATCGACGGCAACCGATTGCCAAAGCTTGCCAGTCCCGCGCGCGCCATCGTCAAGGGGGATGCACGCGTGCTTTCGATTGCGGCGGCTTCCATCGCCGCGAAGGTCACGCGCGACCGGATGATGCTCGAAATCGCCGAAGCGCATCCCGGCTACGGGTTTGAAAAACACATGGGCTACGGCACCGCGATGCACATGAATGCGCTGAACCGGTTTGGCGCGACTCCACATCACCGCCGAAGCTTCGCACCGGTACGCAAGATATTGAGTCCGTAGATTCCAAAGCGACTCGATATAGTGTTTCAGAATCCGTTAAGTCTTTGATTCTTGACGAAGATTCCTCGGTGACTCATGATCCGGCCCCTTGAGTATCAGTAGGGGTAAGACGGTGGGGCGCACGAAAAACGAGGCAGCAAAGCTGCCGGCCGAAAAGATCATCCAGGGTGATTGCATTGCAGCGATGAATGCGCTGCCCGAGAAGTCAGTCGATCTGATTTTTGCCGACCCGCCCTACAACCTTCAACTCGGCGGCGACCTGACGCGACCCGATCAATCCAAGGTCGATGCGGTCAATGACGACTGGGACAAGTTCGACAGTTTCGCGACCTACGACCAGTTCACACGCGAATGGCTCAAGGCCGCCAGGCGCGTTTTGAAAGACACGGGCGCGATCTGGGTCATCGGCTCCTATCACAATATCTTCCGCGTCGGCGCGAGCCTTCAGGATCTCGGCTTCTGGATCATGAACGATGTGATCTGGCGCAAGTCGAACCCCATGCCGAATTTCCGCGGCACGCGTTTCACCAATGCGCATGAAACCATGATCTGGGCGACGCGCGACGAAGACCAGAAGAAATACACTTTCAACTATGACGCCATGAAGGCCCTGAACGACGACCTGCAGATGCGCTCCGACTGGGTGCTGCCGATCTGCACCGGCGGCGAACGTCTGAAGGATGACGGCGGCGACAAGGCGCATCCGACGCAGAAGCCCGAAGCGCTGCTTCATCGCGTGTTGCTCGCCACGACCAATCCTGGCGACGTGGTGCTCGATCCCTTCTTCGGCACGGGCACGACGGGCGCGGTTGCCAAGAAGCTTGGCCGCAGTTTCATCGGCATCGAGCGCGAAGCGAAATACATCAAGGTCGCACGCGCGCGCATCGCCCGCGTCCTGCCGACTTCCGCCGAAGACCTTCAGGTCACGACGTCGAAGAAAGCCGAACCGCGTGTGCCCTTCGGCAGCATCGTCGAACGCGGCCTCATCGAACCCGGCACCATTCTCACCGATCCGATGAAACGCCATGCCGCCCTGTTGCAACTGTCACGCGAACACCACGTCGCCCTCAAGCTGGCCAGGCAGGCCCGTTTTGCCTGCGACGCCGGCCTCGACGCAGCCATCATCCAGGCTGCCGGC
>JAJXZC010000154.1 GCA_021780275.1 Pseudomonadota bacterium | reverse complement strand
CAGCTCCAGGGCAAGCTCAGCCCGAGCGAGGACGCCGCCGCTCAACGGATCGCCAATGCCTGGACGCCCACCTATTGGCAGCCCAGGGATGCCTTGAACGCGGACACCGCCGCGACCTGCCGCGTCCGCATGAAGCCGCAGGCGCCGAACATCGATCAGTATCTGCCGAAGGACCCGGACGCCGTCAACGCCGGCGGATATTGACCGCGTCTCGTTCGGAGACGCAAGCCCTGGCCCCTGACAGCCTTGCGAATTCAGGGAACCTTTACTCTCTTGAGACAGACTGAAAGCTTGGGTCGAAAGGCTTGAGCCGGCGGGACGGAAGTCTGACCCCGGCGGATGAGCGCCGCGGATTCCAATTTCCTGACGAGCCTCGCTCATCTCGCGGGCATCGCGGTCGAACGCCGGGCCGACGAGAGCTTGCGTCAGGCGATGGAATCGGCGGAACTCGCCAACCGCGCGAAATCGAAATTCCTGGCCAATATGAGCCATGAACTCCGGACACCGCTGAACGCGATCATCGGCTTTTCCGAAATCATGCGCGACGGCCTCTTCGGGTCGCTCGGCTCGCCGCGTTATACCGAATACGCCAATGATATCCACGACAGCGGACAACATCTGCTCAGCGTCATCGACGACATTCTGGACATTTCAAAGATCGAGGCGGGGCGCTCCCCGCTCGAAGAACAGGACCTGGACCTGCGCGGCGTTCTCGGCTGGTCGATCGAGATGGTGCGTCCGCACACCAGCGAAAAGCAACAGACGGTCACGCTCTCCCTTCCGCCCGAGATTCCGGTTCTTCGCGCCGATCAGCGCGCGATGCGGCAGATCATGCTCAATCTTCTTTCCAATGCCTCGAAATTCACGCCCGAGCACGGACGCATCGACGTCACCGTGCGCGCCCTCGACAATGGCGACCTCGAGCTTTCCGTCCGCGATACCGGCATCGGCATTCCCGAGGACAAGCTCGCCGAGGTGATGGAACCCTTCGGCCAGGTCGACGACAGTTCGGCGCGCCAGCACGGCGGCACGGGCCTCGGCCTGCCGATCACCAGATCGCTGACCGAGATGCATGGCGGCAGCTTCCGTCTCGAGAGCGTCATGGGCAAAGGCACGGTCACGACGGTGACGCTTCCCGCCGCACGCCTCCGCAAGGCTACGGAAGTGCCGGAAGCCGCGCTCGGCTGAGAGGCGGGATACGGGTCCGGCCGCACCCCGCCTCGCTTGGTTCATTCGGCCGCCTTCTTCGCGCCGCCCCTGCCGCCGATCATCCCGAACAGATGTCCGCCCACCTTGCGCATCTGGATCTGCTCCGATCCTTCGGTGATGCGGTAACGCCGATGGTGGCGATAGATGTGCTCGAAGGGCATGTGGCGCGAATAACCCATGCCGCCATGCACCTGCATCGCGAAATCGGCAGCCTCGCAGACGAGGCGGTTCGCCCGGTAATTGCACATCGAAACCTTGTCCGAGAGATATTTCGCCACATCGGGCTTCGGCATCTGGTCCATCTGCCAGGCCGTCTTGTGGATCAGCGTGCGGATCATCTCCGCTTCGGTGTGGAATTCGACGAGCGGGAACTGGATCGCCTGATTCACCGACAGCGCCTTTCCGAAGGGCTTGCGCATCTTCGAATATTTCACGCTCTCGTTGATGCAGAACTGCGCCGCCCCGACGCTCGATGCCGCCTGACGGATGCGGTTTTCATGCACGAAGTGCTGAGCAAGTTCGAGCCCGCGTTCCGGATCGCCGAGATAGGACCCCTCCGGCACCCACACATCCTTGAACGCGACGCGCGGATGATCCGTCGGCATGTTGAAGGTCCACAGATATTCCTCGACATCGACGCCGGGCGTGTCCATCGGAACGATGAAGCAGGTGATACCGAGCGCATCGCCGTCCCTTCCGCTCGTGCGCGCGAAGACGAAATCATGCGTCGCGACATGGAGCCCGGTGTTCCACATCTTGCGGCCATTGATGACCCAGCCGTCAACGCCATCGCGCTTTTCGCGCCGCCCATGCGTCTCCATCCAGGTCGCATCGGAACCGTGATCGGGCTCCGTGAGGCCAAAGGCGACGCGGATCGATCCGTTGAGCGATCCTGGGATGAAGGTCTTCTTCTGCTCTTCGGTGCCAAAATCGCGGAACATCAGGACGGTCGGGAAATTGCCGACGATCGAACTTTCGTTCTGAAGATCATTGTGCAGGCCGAGGCCTTTCGCAGCGAGGTGCTCGCGGATCACCGCCATGCCGAGATTGGTGCCGTCCTTGCCGCCATATTCCTTCGGCAGCGCGTAGCGCAGATGACCGGCCTTGTCGGCCCGGCGCCGCATCTCGCCGAGCAGGGCCTCCCATTCATGACGCGGCAGACCCTGATTGTCCCAGTCGGTGCGGGCGTGCTCGCGGCGATGATCGAAAAAGCGCTCATTGTCGTCCTGCGCCTGCAGCGGCTTGATTTCCTTTTCGATGAATTCGTCGAGCACCGCCAGATAGTCGGCGACCTCTTTCGGGATGGTGAAATCCATGGACATTGCTCCCTGTGATTTTCTGGTTTCCGGAATGCCAATGAGGTCACTATAGACTGCGGCAGGGGCGGCGAAAGCCTGCCGACGTTCGCCCCAGCGTTA
>JAJXZC010000714.1 GCA_021780275.1 Pseudomonadota bacterium | reverse complement strand
CCAGGTTCGAGTCCTGGTGCGCCCACCAATCATTCAGATCCTGAAAATCAGACAGTGAACATCTGACGCGGATCGGCGACCGGCTGCGGTCTCCCGTTGCGGCGGCGCATCCGAAGAATGATCGCGAACATATTAAATCGTATACGGATGATATTTCCGGACGCACGTTTCTGGTGTGCGCGGTTGAAATTGAGATCGATCCGCACGCGGGGGATATGCCGTCGCAATTGTTTCAAAATGTTTTAGGGAAATGTTAAAATTATCGCCTCAGGTTTATCCGATCAATGAGTATCGATGTACGGAGCAAGTGTCGCCCGGAGCGGGCGGGACGTGAAGACTTCAATTCACGGGAGGGGAGATGAATGGTCTCAATTCATTCCTGCGAGATCGCCGGGGAGTGACCGCGATTGAATATGCCCTCCTTGCAGCCGCCACCGCGCTCCTGATCGCGGGCGTGATGAACAAGTTCACCTCATCAATGAACGATCATTTCGTCGTCGTGAACGGTGCGATGGATCTCGACGCATTGTCCGGCGGTGGTTCGAGCAGTTCCGGAAGTTCCGCGGGCGGGGGCAATTCCTCAACCTCGGGAACATCCGATACCTCGTCCGGCACCGGCTCGCCGACCGACCCCACCGGCAATAGCGGGAACAACGCCAACAACGGGAATAGCGGGAACAACGGCAACAGCGGTAATCACGACAATCACGACAATCACGACAATCACGGCAACAACGGCAACGCCTGGGCCTACGGCCGCAATTAGCCCCATAGCCAACCCCGATCCGGATTGTCCACTCGCTTCGGGCTGCGACATTTCGACGGAGTGGGAAAAAGTCGCCGCCGGATTGTCGCCTGCCATGCGTATCTATCTCGTCTGACCGGCTTGATGTTGCCGGCTTGTCGAAGGAGATGACTATGGGTGCCGAACCCATGCGAAGCGATCGCATTCTGGGGATTGTTCCGAAAGTCTGGGTGACGCCGCTCACGATCGCCGTCTTTACCGTCATCGGCGTTTCCGGCCTCATGCTTTTCTTCGGCTTCTTTGAGGGGCAGGTGAAAGAGATGCATGAATGGCTGGGCGTGGCATTCGTCCTCGTCGCGCTTCTCCATGTGGCGAAGAACTGGCGTCCCTTCACGCTGATGCTGCGCCTGCCTGCGATGAAGGCCTCGGTTGGCGCGGTGGCGCTTGCCGCGACTGTTTTCGTCGTCGGCGCGACGATGGGCGGCGGAGAGCGGGGCAATCCGGTGCGCGCGGTGGCGCAGGCCGTCGAGACGGCGCCTCTGGAAACCGCCGCTGCCGTCTTCGGCCTGACGCGGGACGAGGTCCTGACAAGGCTCCACGATGCCGGCATTGATGCCTCGGCGGAAGCGCGCACCCTGGCCGAAATCGGCCAGCAGACCGGCGTTGAATCCATGCGGGTTCTTGCGGCCGTGACGGCGGATCGCGCCGAATAGATGCCGATCCGCATGGGCCGGGTCCATGGGCCGGTTCCATCGACCCGGCGCAGATCGCGGCGCAAACTTCTGCTAGGCTTGTGCGAACCGTGCAAACGGAGTGCATGAGCGGCAATGAGCAAGGCCTTCACGAAGGAAGACGATGCGGAGGACGACGGCGGCCCCGAAGCCGCCGCTGCGTTGCCCGCCGGCGCAAAGAACTACATGACGCCCGAAGGCTTCGCGCGGCTGCAGGCGGAGATCCGTCATTTGCGGCGTGTCGAACGTCCGAAAGTGGTGGAGATCGTCGCCTGGGCCGCGGGCAATGGCGACCGCTCCGAGAATGGCGATTACATCTACGGCAAGAAGCGGCTTCGCGAGATCGACCGCCGTCTGCGATTCCTGTCGAAGCGGCTCGAAATCGCCGAAGTCGTCGATCCGGCGCTTCAGAAGAGCCGGGACAAGGTCTTTTTCGGCGCCACCGTGACCTATGCCAATGGGCAGGGCGAGGAAAGGACGGTCCGCATCGTCGGCGTCGACGAGGCGCGGCTCGAAGAGGGCGAGGTGAGCTGGATTTCGCCGATTGCCCGCGCCCTTATCAAGGCAGAAGAGGGCGACACGGTCGAGCTTCGCGCGCCGACAGGCTCCGAGACGATCGAGGTCCTGAAAATCCGCTACGAGGCGCGGTGAACGATGCCCTCTCTCACCGACCTTATCGCGGGATACGAAGCCGAACTCATTTCGCCGGTGGATGATCGCGTCGTGGCGCTGGTCGAGCGGTTCATCGTGCCCAATGTCGATGCGATCATCCGCGACATGTCTGAGCTGCGCGGCGAAACCGATGCGTTCCTGCGCGCCCGGCTTGGAGGAACCGCGAAGCCGGACGAAGGCGGCGACGGCGGCCCGCCCGGCTATCCTGTGAGCTATTGCCTCGAGATCACGCGCCACATGCTTCATCTGATGTCGCGCGTGCCCGCTCCAGCGCATATGACGGGGCTGAAGGCCGTTCATGACTTCGTGCGCGCGGGCGGTTTCGTGAAGCGCATCTGGGGCGCGCTGCGCGGGACCTACTTCCAGAATGCGACACAGGTGGGCAATTACTATCTCGATGTCGCGAACGACACCGTCAATCCGCAAAAGCCCAAGGTCGAGCTCCTGCCTCTGGCGGACGCGAATTTCCGCAACGTGGACAG
>JAJXZC010000414.1 GCA_021780275.1 Pseudomonadota bacterium | reverse complement strand
TTCGGAACACGGCCTTCCATCGGCGATTTCGGCCTGATCGGCCCGCTCTATGCCCACCAGTTCCGCGACCCGGCCTCCGGCGAGCTGATGAAGCGCATTGCGCCCAATGTTGTGCGCTGGGTCGGGCGCATGATGAAGCCGCCGCACCCCAAGGGCGGCGAGTTTCTCCCCCGCGATGAGGTGCCAGAGACGCTCATCCCCGTTCTCGCCCGCATGATGCGCGAGATGGTGCCCGTCCTCGTTTCGACGGCGCATCTCTTTGCAAAATGGGTGGAGGAGCATCCGGGCGCGAAGACGGGGGCGGAGGAAATCCCCCGTGCCATCGGTATGCATGAATTCACGCTCGAGGGCGTTCAGGAAAATCGGGCCGTATTTCCCTACGACCTCTGGATGTTGCAGCGTCCGCTTGATTTCATTGCTGGCCTCGATGCCGATGAGAAGCTTCGCGCCGCCGATCTTCTCGGCGCGGCGGGGGGCGAGACCTTCCTCGATTTCCCGGCTTTCCCTCGCGTAACGCGGAAGAAGTTCAAGATCGCTCTGGCTTGAGGCAGGCCGCCGCGGAGCGCTGCGGCTATTTCGCCCATAATCCGCGCTTGAAAAGGGGCGGCGGGTCCGGTAGCTCCGTAGCAGGATGGCAATGAAAACCGCACGTCTGGCCGGGTTCTACGTCGCGCTTGCGGCGATGCTTTTCCGCGCCTTCCTGCCGGACGGCTGGATGCCTGCGCCGCCGTCGCATGATGCCGGGGCCGCCTGGGCGCCCTTCGTCATCTGCACGTCGAACGGGCTTGCCCTGCGTCACGACGGGGACGGCCAGTCGCAGCATGATGGCGATCACGAGCAGCGCTACGCTCCTTGCGCCTATGCCGCGGCCGCGCACCTGGCCTCTCCCGAAGCGGGTCTTGCCGTCGCGATTTACGATGCCATCTTCGTTCCCGCGCCGCTCGACGCGGCGAGCGACCTTCCCCTCCAGCGGGAGCTCTTTTCGCGAGAGCGATCCCGCGCGCCACCCTTCCTGACGATCTGACACGAAAGAAACCGCTCGCAAAGCGCAGGGGAAAGACCTCTGCGCGAGCACTCGTCTTTGTCAGTCTCTCAGGAAGGGACAATCAGAATGCATATTCGTTTCAACGGGCGTCTGCTCGCCAGCAGCGCGCTCTCACGCTCCTTCACGGCCCTTGCGTTGCCGGTTCTGCTCTGGCCCGCCATGGCTTCGGCGCAAGGCGCGACGCTTCTGCCGCCTGTCGATGTGGAGTCTCCCGAAGAGCAGGTCGATTTCGGCTACTCGTCTCTCACGGAGACGAGTCTTTCGCCGCTCGAACTCCTGAAGAAACGCGCCCATACCAGCGACACGGCCTCTCTCCTCGACGGAATCGCCGGGGTCAGCACCTACAAGGCGGGCGGCGTTTCGAGCCTACCCGTCATCAATGGCCTGGCTGACGATCGCGTTCGCGTCGTCGTGGATGGCATGGTGATGACGTCGGCTTGCCCCAACCACATGAATTCGCCGCTCTCCTATGTCGATCCGACAGGCGTCGGCTCGGCGAAGGTGCTCGCGGGACTCACCCCCGTCAGCCTGGGTGGCGACAGCATTGCGGGCACCATTATCGTCGATAGCCCCGCGCCGCTTTTCAGCACGTCCGAAAGCGTGTCGGTGCTTGAAGCGACGGCCTCTTCCTTCTATCGCAGCAATGGCGACGCATTGAGCGGTGCGGTGTCGGCTACCGCCGGCAATGACAAGGTAAGCATCGGCTACAAGGGTTCGGTTGCCCGCGCCGGAAATTATGAAGGCGGCGGCGACGATGGCGAGGTCCGCTCCAGCGAATACAAGTCCTACAATCACGCGTTGAAGCTTGCCGCACGCAATGGAGACAACCTCGTCGTGCTGGAAGCGGGCCAGCAATACGTCCCCTATGAAGGCTATCCGAACCAGTACATGGACATGACGGATAACCACTCCACCTTCGTCAACGGCCGCTACGAAGGCAGCTTCGACTGGGGCAAGTTCGAGGCACGCGCCTTCTGGCAGGGCGTCGATCACGAGATGAACTTCCTCGACGACAAGGGCGGCATGGCCACCGGCGGCATGCCGATGAACACCAGCGCGGACAATGCGGGATATGAGTTGAAGGCGACGTTCGCGCTGAAGGATGGCGGCGCGATCCGTGTCGGCAACGAGTTCCACCTCGAACGCCTCGACGACTGGTGGCCGCCTGTCGCCATGAGCATGATGATGGGGCCGAACACCTACATCAACATCAATGGCGGCAAGCGCGACCGTCTCGGCACCTTCGCCGAATGGGACGCGAAGTGGACGACAAGCTGGTCGACGCTTCTCGGCCTCCGCAACGACACGGTGTGGACGGACACGGGCGACGTTCAGTCCTATGGCTGTGGCATGATGTGCATGTCCGACAACATGGCTGCCGCCGCCTTCAACGCGGCAGACCACAAGCGGACATTCGTCAATTTTGACGTGACCGCCATTGCGAAATACGAGGCGAATGAAACTTCGGCCTTCGAATTCGGCTATGCGAGGAAGTCGCGCGCGCCAAACCTCTATGAGCTCTATGCCTGGGGGCGCGGTTCCATGGCAAGCCGCATGATCGGCTGGTTCGGCGACGGCAACGGCT
>JAJXZC010000258.1 GCA_021780275.1 Pseudomonadota bacterium | reverse complement strand
CCAAGGCCGGTGCGGCTGTGAAGGCGGCGCTGGGCTAGGTTTATCCACAGGCCTTGCGACAGGCTCGCCAACGGGCCTCTGCTCATGCGACAATGGCTCGAATTCCAATAGCGAACCGGTGCCATGAGCTTCCCGAAATCCTTTCTCGATGAGTTGAAGGCGCGTATCCGCGTCTCCGATGTCGTTGGGCGCAAGGTGAAGCTCATTCGCCGGGGTCGCGAGTTCGTGGGGCTGTCGCCCTTCAACAATGAGAAGAGCCCGAGCTTTACCGTCAATGACGACAAGCAGTTCTGGCATTGCTTCTCGTCCGGAGAGCACGGCGACATCATCAAGTTTCTGGAAAAGACGGAAAACCTCTCCTTCCTCGAGGCGGTCGAGAAGCTTGCTGCCGAGGCAGGCATGGAGATGCCCCAGCGCGATCCGCATCATGTGGAGCGCGAGCGTGAGGCGGCGACCCTCATCGACGTCATGGAAATGGCCGCGCGCTTCTTCCGCGACAAGCTGAAGAGCGGGGCAGGGGCGGAAGCGCGGGCCTATCTTGAACGGCGCGGCATGAAGGCGGAGACCATCGAGCGTTTCGGCCTTGGCTATGCGCCGGGGCTCGATCGCGGCGACCGCCATCAGCTGATGAACTGGCTCAAGGGGCGGGACGTCACGGTCGAGCAGATGGCCGAGGCGGGTCTTATCATCCACGGGCCCGACATCCCCGAGCCCTACGACCGCTTCCGCAACCGGCTGATGTTCCCCATCTGCGATGCGCGCGGCCGCGTCATCGCCTTTGGCGGGCGCGCGCTCGATCCCGAGCAGAAGGCGAAGTACCTCAACTCGCCCGAGACGCCGCTATTCCACAAGGGCCGCGGCCTCTACAACCTCCATATGGCCCGCAAGCCCGCCTATGACGCGGGCACGGTTATCGCCGTCGAAGGCTATATGGATGTGATCGGGCTCTCGCAGAGCGGTTTCGACAATGCGGTGGCGCCGCTCGGCACCGCGCTCACCGAGGACCAGATCGGCCTCATGTGGCGCATGTCGCCCGAGCCGATCCTCTGTTTCGACGGCGACCGGGCGGGGCTCAAGGCGGCCTTTCGGGCGGTCGAGCGTGTCCTGCCGCTCCTCAAACCCGGCCACTCCTTGCGTTTTGCCCTGCTGCCGGAAGGAAAAGACCCCGACGATCTCATCCGCGAGCAGGGGGGTGAGGCCATGCGTGAGGTGCTGGATGCTGCCCGGCCGCTCTCCGACATGGTCTGGGAAAAGGAATATTCGGCGGGTGTCTGGGACACGCCGGAACGTCGCGCGGCGCTCGAAGCCCGGATCGAGGAGGTCATCGGCCAGATCGCCGACCCCAAGGTCAAGGCGCACTATGCTCAGGATCTCCGGGGCCAGATCGCCGCGCTTTTTGGCCGAAATCAGGGGGGCGGGCGGTCTTTGCAGCCCCGCAGCGGCAATTTTCGGCGCCAGCCCTGGAAGCCGGGACAGAAGTTCGACCCCCGTTTGCAGCCCGTCACGCCCGAGCTTCGCCGCTCGGCGCTGGCCCGCAATGACGTCGCGGCGGCGCGGCGAATGGAGGAGGTCATCCTCACCGTCCTCCTCAACCACCCCTGGCTTCTGGAGACCTATTGGGAGGAGATTTCGCGACTTGAAATCAAAACCCCGGCCCTTGACAGATTACGCAATGAAATCATAGATATAGCGGCTCTAAATGCGCCTCTTGAAAGGGAGGCGCTGATGAACCATCTGTTTGACAGGGATTTGGGCGAGCCCGCACAGCGTCTGGCCGGAGGGGCGGCGGTTCAAAGCGACCGTTTCGCACTCGCCGATGCGTCTCCGAATGAAGCCGAAGCGGGCTTTACGGAAATGCTGGCTCGTCATCATACGCTTTCTCTGGAAGCGGAGTATCAGGCAGCGGTGCGAGCGCTTGCCGAGGAGATGAGCGAAGAGAACCTGGCGCGGATGCTGGACCTGCAAAGGGAACTGCAAAACGAGCGGCCGGTTCTGGGCTCTGTCTCCGAGTAGAAGGATAGTTGGTTCGGGGCGCGTCGGGGACATGACCGATCGGGGACTGGACTGGACAGGATGATTGAAGCCGCGGGGCAGCGTTCGGGAAGCTTCGGACGCTGACGCGACTTGTTTGTCTGGTAGTAACGCTTCTCGGCGTACATCCAGACGGTGAAATTTCAGACGGAGTGCCTCTCTATGGCGACAAAGACGGCAGAACAGACAGAAGCACCGGAAGCGGCAACGGAATCCTCGCAGGACAGTCCGCTTCTCGACATGTCGGATGCTGCGGTCAAGAAGATGATCAAGCTCGCCAAGGCGCGCGGCTTCGTCACTTATGACGAGTTGAACAAGGTTCTGCCGTCGGAAGAATTCTCCTCCGAGCAGATTGAAGACACGCTGTCGATGTTGTCCGAACTCGGCATCAACGTCGTCGAGAACGACGAAGCCGACGACAGCGCCGACGATGGCGAGGAAGAAGAAGACAAGGACAGCGACGGCGACGATGAAGAGGCGCCGCGTTCCAAGGCGCTGGCGCTCACCGGCCAGTCCTCCACCGCGCTCGATCGCACCGATGATCCCGTCCGCATGTATCTGCGCGAAATGGGCTCGGTCGAACTTCTCTCGCGCGAAGGCGAA
>JAJXZC010000631.1 GCA_021780275.1 Pseudomonadota bacterium | reverse complement strand
CCCGCGCGCGGAGATCACGACCGCACCCGCGGGTCGACGAATAAATAGGCGACGTCCACCACAAGGTTGAACAGGACAATCGCGCCAGCCGTCAGCAACACCGCGCCGAGGCTGACCGTATAGTCGCGGTCGAGCGCACCCTGTACGAAATAGCGGCCGACACCCGGCAGTCCGAACAAGGTTTCGACGACGACCGACCCCGTCATGACCGAAACGGCGGCCGGACCGAGATGGGAGATAAGCGGCAACATCGCAAATCGGAAGGCGCGCCGGAGCCGGACGCGCTCGGAGAGGCCGTAAGCGAGCGCCGTGCGCTGACTGGGCGCCGCAAGCGCTTCCATAGTGGCGCTACGCGTCAGTCGCGCTACCGCCGCGACTTGGGGCGCGGCGAGCACCACGACGGGCAAGAGGTAATGACGCAGTCCACCCGAGCCGCCGACGGGCAGCCATTTGAGCCAAAGGCCAAAAACCAATTGTAATATCGGCCCGAGGACGAAGCTCGGCGTCGTGATCCCGAGGCTCGCAATGAAGAGGACCGCGTAATCAATTGCCGAGCCTGCCCGCGCGGCGGCGAGAGCGCCAATGGCGGCGCCGACCGGAAAGGCGATCGTCAGCGCACTGACGCCGAGAGCGGTGGAAACCGGCAGGGCTTGTGCGAACAGTTCGGCGACCGAATATTCGCGCCAGGCTAAGCTCGGACCGAGGTCGCCGCGCCCCAGTGCTGAGAGATAGTCGAGGAATTGACGCCAAAGCGGCGCGTCGAGATTATAGACGCGCCGTAGCGTCTCGACAGATGCGGGATCGAGCGGCCGTTCGAGATCGAAGGGGCCCCCAGGAGCCAGCCGCATCAGCGCAAACGAAAGCGCGAGAATGACGAGAAGCGTCGGAATCGCAGTCAGCAATCGGACGAGAATCATCCGGCTCATTTTCGTCCCGCAATTGGACAACTCACTACGAATCGCGCCCCGTTTAGGTTAGCCTAGACCGCGGGGGAACGAAGCCCAAAAGGGGAGTCCGACGATCGACCGAACGAACCAGCCCCCTTTTGGTGTTCTGCGCGCAGAGTCCTGCCCCATATAAAGGCGACCCGCACTGATCAAGAAGGCGTAAACAACGATTGGCGTCCGCCGTCCCTCATGTAAATGACAGGCGCCTCAAAGCGCGTTCGACAACCCTGGCGGGAAGTGGGCGCCACGTCGAACGCACGCCAGACGTTCCGATCGCCAGCCACCACAAACCGTTTGTCCCAGGCCTCTGTGAATTGAAAACCCGCTCCGACGTCTCGCCTGTATCTCACCAAGTCAATCTGTTTCAGATTGCGGCGCTGCCGGTCCGCTTCGAAGACGGCAAGCCCGAGATCATGCTGGTCACCTCACGCGAGACCAAGCGATGGGTGATCCCCAAGGGATGGCCCATGAAAGGCAAGAAGAACTGGGCGGCGGCGGCCCAAGAGGCTCGGGAGGAGGCTGGCGTCATTGGCAAAACCCTCAAGAGACCCGTCGGCGAGTTTTACTATTTCAAGCGTCGAGCCACGCATTTCGATCTGTGCCGGGTCGAAGTCTATCTTCTCGGCTACGAAAAGCGGCTCGAGGCCTACCGGGAAAAAGGTCAGCGCGAGGCGCGCTGGTTTCCTCTCGAAGAGGCCGCCGAAGCTGTCGAGGAGCCTGGCTTGGCCGCGCTTCTGCACGACCTCGATTTCAACCCGCTGCAAAAACCTACCAAGAAAAAGCCAGCGAAACCAGGAAGCAAGCAGAAGCAGAAAAATCGGTGATGCGAGGGCGCTAGGCCGTCTTCGCCCGCTCCCCCGCGATATAGGTCTGCGCCACCGCTCGATCGTCGCCCATAGTCATGAGCACGAAGAGCTCTTCCATGAGATCGCCGTTGACCGACTCCATGCGATGCGCCATCGCCGGGGTCGCGCGCGAGTCAAGCACGACGAGATCCGCCTCTCGACCGGGCTCCAACGCGCCGATGCGGTCCTCAAGACTGAGAGCGCGGGCGTTGCCCTGCGTAAGTTGATAGAAGGCCTGCAAGGCGGCCCAGCTCTGGCCCCGAAGTTGCAGCGCCTTGTAGGCCTCGTTGGCGGTCTGAAGCATGGAATAGCTTGTGCCGGCGCCAACATCCGTCGCCAGCGCCACCCGCACGCCCGCTGCATCTAGTCCTGCCTCGTCGAACAGCCCGGAGCCAAGGAACAGATTGGATGTCGGGCAGAAGGCGGCCACGCCACGGTTGCGTGCGAGTGAGGCGATTTCGCGCGGCTCCAGATGGATGCAATGGCCGAACACCGATTTCGGCCCGAGCAGACCGACCCGCTCATAGACGTCGAGATAGTCGCGCGCTTCGGGAAAGAGCGACTTGGTCAGGGTGATCTCGGCGGCGTTCTCGCTCAAGTGCGTCTGCACATGGGCATCGGGAAACTCGCGCGCCAGCGCGCCAGCCGCCTCCAGTTGCGCCGGCGACGAGGTGATCGCGAAGCGCGGCGAGACCGCGTAGCCGAGCCGACCACGCCCATGCCATTTCGAGAGCAGCGCTTTGCTCTCATCGTAGCCGCGCTGCGGATCGTCAGTAAGCGCCGGGGGCGCATTGCGGTCCATCATCACCTTGCCCGCGATCATCCGGACGCTGCGACGTTCGGCCTC
>JAJXZC010000423.1 GCA_021780275.1 Pseudomonadota bacterium | reverse complement strand
CCGAGCGGGGGCGGGGGGACAGCCTCCACATCCTCGTCATGGACCTCCACAAGGCGCTCAATGCGCTGCAGGGCGAACTGTCGGAAGAAAGCATCGACGGCGCCAGAGTCTGGCGCATCGACGAGGGAGACCGCCCGCTCGTCGTCGCCTTCATGCGCGGTCTCGGCGAAACGGCCCCGCTCAAATTCGACCATCCAGGCCTCGGCACCACGGCGACGCGGGCGGGCGGGAAGCTCGTAATCCAGAACGACATTGGCACGAATGACGCGCATGTGCTCGTCATTCATGTGGAGGGACTGGCGGTCACGCTGACCTATACCGACATTCATACGCAGCGCGCCACCTTCTTCCAGAGCCTCTTCAAGCCCTTCGGTGTCCGCTGGGACGACACGCGCACACGGCAGGGCGAGCAGGTCAATGAAAAGGAAAATTATTATCTCTGCGTCGGCCGTTACGATGCGCCGGACCGTGCATCGCTCGAGCGGTATCTCGCCTTTCTCGGCTCGCGCATCGTCTTCCTTATCGACTGGAACCACACGCGCAAGCTCTTGCGCGAATTTCTGTCAAAGCATGATGGTGTCAGGCTTCTGAAATGGGCGGCGGAAAACAATATTGGCCATCGCGGATTCCTGAAGCTTGGCGGCGAGCAGCTTCTCTATGAAGCCATTGAGTTCGCGCAACAAACGCTCCGCTACGGCGAAAAGCTGCATGAAGCGCTGGGCGCGGAGCAGGCGCTCGACTACCTGAAATTCGTGCTCCGCGTGTCGACCGAGGGGCTTGTGCAGGGGCGGTCGGAGCGCTTCATTCGCGATGAAGTAAAAACGGAACTGGCGCGCCGTTTCAGTGGCGTACAGGCAAGTCTTCTTTCGGTCGCTTCAGCTCATGCCACGCTGATCTTCGAACTGGCGACAGGTCTTCGCGATGGGCTGCTCGCCTTTGGCGAAGGTGGCACCGATCTCGATGCCGCCGCAGCGCGGGCGCAGCATTGGGAACAGGAAGCGGACGCGCTGGTCAGCCGTGTGCGTTCGCTGGTGCGCCGCATGCACAAGCCGGAAGTCTATCGCGATCTCCTGCATGAAGCGGACGACGCCGCCGATGCGCTTGAGGAGGCGGCTTTCGTCGCCTCCTTCCTGCCGAAGCTTGGAGTGCCCGCGGATCTGCTCATGCCTGTCAGGCGGCTCGCCGATCTTCTCGTTGAGGGCACGCAGGAAACGGTGAAGATGTTCGAGGCGGCCGGGCAGGTGCGCCGCGACGGCGCGCGCGAGGATTTCGACGATTTTCTTCAGGCTGTCGACCGTCTCTCACGCATCGAGCACGAAACCGACCGGGTCGAGCGCGAGGCGCGCGGACTGCTGTTGATGCAGGCGCCGGATTTTCGTGTGCTCGAACTCGTTGGGACGTTGGCTGGGCTCCTCGAAGGCGCGGCAGATGCCTTGTCGCGCACGGCGCTAATGCTGCGCGATCATCTCGTCAACGATGTCATGGCCGGGTAGACGATGTCCCTCGACAAGCACCTGTTCTTCATTCTGGCCGGGAAGCCCATGCCCGCTTCGGCGAGTGCTGCGACCATGGGGTCCAAGGCTTATGGACTGATGCGTCTGGCGCGGCTCGGCCTCGATGTGCCTCCCGCCTTCGTGATCGGAACGGATATCTGCCGGTCCTATCTTTCGCACGGCAAACTCCCCGACGGAACGCGCGAGCTTCTCGCGCGAGGCCTGCGCGAACTCGAAAGTGCGACCGGCCGGAGTTTCGGCGGTGCCCGGCGCCCACTTTTCGTTTCCGTGCGGTCCGGCGCTCCGGTCTCGATGCCCGGCATGATGGAGACCGTCCTCAATATCGGCTTAAGCGACCAGACGGTGCGCGGCTTCCTTCGCATGACGGGCAATCCTCGACAGGTTCAGGACAGCTACCGTCGCCTTGTGCGTGATTTCACGGAAGTCGTGCGCGAGGCTGATGCGGCGCCCTTTGACGCGCTGGCTGACGCGCGCGTGGAGGAGGAGCAGCTTTCAAGCGCGCGCGATCTGGACAGCCATGCCCTTGCCGCGATTGCGCAGGAATCTCTGTCCCTGTCGCTGGCGCTTACGGGCGAGCCCTTTCCGCAGGATCCGATGGAGCAACTCGTCGCCGCGGTCGAGGCCGTCTTCCGATCCTGGGTGAGCGACAAGGCGGAGCGCTACCGCAAGCTCAACGGCATTGATGCGAATATGGGCACGGCCGTCACCGTCCAGGCCATGGTCTTCGGCAATATGGGCGCGACCTCCGGCGCGGGTGTTGGCTTTACGCGCGATCCCGCGACGGGCGAGAACCGCCCCTATCTCGATTTCCTGTTCAACGCGCAGGGCGAGGATGTCGTCTCCGGCCGTCATGCGGTTCACGACACAGAACGCCTGCCGCAGCGCCTTCCCGCTGTCGCGGACGAGCTCATGCGCATGAAGGATGTTCTCGAGACCGAATTTCACGACATGCAGGATTTCGAATTCACTGTCGAGGATGGGCGGCTCTATCTCCTTCAGACCCGCAACGGCAAGCGCATGCCATGGGCGGCGCTACGCATGGCGATCGACATGGTGCAGGAAGGCGTGATCTCTCCTGCGGAGGCGCTGAGGCGGCTTGACGGGATCGCGCTCGACAAGCTGGAG
>JAJXZC010000450.1 GCA_021780275.1 Pseudomonadota bacterium | reverse complement strand
GGGTCCGGCCATGATGGCGCTGGCGGATTATGCCATGTATGCCGTCATTCTCGGACATATCGGTCCCGTCGCGCTCGCCGTTACGACCAATCTGAGCATCAACTTCCTGCGTAAACCAGGACCGGCCGATCTTGTCGCCGATGCAAAGCTGCTGAAGCTTGGCAAGCGTCTGGCGGTTGGCGAAGTCACGATCACGCAGGAAGGGCTCGATGGTCCCGTCGCGCATGTGACCTCCACTTATTCCATTCCGCCGAGGGCATAGCTCGATTGAAGGATCTCATCGGCTCGACTGACACGACGATCTATCCCGACGGCTTGCCGCTGGCGCGACGGCGCTGGGCGGTGCTCGCCATTGCGCTCGCCATCACCATGGCGGTGCTTGATGGCTCCATCGCCAATATCGCTTTGCCGACCATCGCGCGCGAATTGCATGTTACGCCTGCTGACTCCGTCTGGGTGGTCAACGCCTATCAGCTTGTCGTCGTTGTCTCGCTGCTGGCGCTGTCGTCGCTTGGCGAGATCATCGGCTATGCGCGCATCTATCGCGTCGGCGTCGTGATTTTCGGCGTGGCTTCTCTTGCCTGTGCGCTTTCGGAAACGCTGCCCCAGCTTGTCGCTTCGCGCGTGCTGCAGGGCATTGGGGCTGCCTGCATCATGAGCGTCAATTCGGCGCTTATTCGTTTTTGCTATCCGCGCGCCGAGCTTGGCAAGGGCATAGGCGTCATCGCGCTTGTCGTGGCGGCATCGGCGGCAACGGGACCGACGGTTGCGTCGGCCATTCTCTCGGTCGCGACATGGCATTGGGTCTTTGCGGTCAACGTACCTATCAGCGTCGTCACGATCTTCATCGCCATGGCCCTGCCGCTGACGGATCGCGCCTCTCATCGCTTCGACTGGATCAGCGCTATCTACAATGCGCTTTTCTTCGGCGGTCTCGTCATCGGCGTCGATCAGCTCGGTCACGGCATCTCGAATATCTGGCGTGTCGGCCTCACCTTCGGCATTGCGGCGGTCAGTGGCTTTCTGCTCGTGCGGCGGCAGTTGTCTCGCGCTGCGCCGCTTCTGCCGATCGATCTTCTGCGCATCCCGATCTTCGCGCTTTCGATCATGACCTCCATCTGCGCCTTCTGCGCCCAGACCCTGACTTTCGTCACGCTGCCGTTTCTGTTGCAGAACGTGCTTCATCGCGGCGCGGTGGAGACGGGCCTCCTCATGACTCCCTGGCCTTTGACGCTGGTTTTTGTTGCGCCCATGTCCGGTCGTCTGGCGGACCGTCATCCATCGGGGCTCCTGGGTGGTATAGGCATGGCGCTTTTCGCGGCAGGGCTCCTTTCGCTCGCCATGCTGCCGCCGGATCCTTCGGCACTGAATATTGTCTGGCGCATGGCTCTGGCCGGGGCGGGCTTCGGACTTTTCCAGTCACCCAATAACCGCACCATGTTGTCTTCCGCGCCGCCGCATCGGGCGGGTGGGGCGAGCGGTATGCTGGGCACGGCGCGTCTCACCGGTCAGACGCTTGGCGCCGCCATGGTGGCGCTGATCTTCAATCTGATGGGCGGCGATGGTGCCCATGTGGCGCTTTCGGTCGCCACGGGTCTTGCCCTTGTGGCGATGGTCCTGAGTTCGCTCCGGCTGACGCCCAAGGGAAAATCGAAGGAATCTTTCTGATTTTTGCGGTATTATAGTACCGCATTTCTAAAGTGCTGTTTTAACAACGCTTTTTTGCGCGTCGTCCCGTTTAAGGGCGTTGACAGCCTCATGGTTCTGCCTTAGATACGCGCCAACTCTGACCACCAATTGATTGGGACTTTTCGCATGACCACCTATTCCGCGAAAGCCAGCGAAATCGAAAAGAAGTGGATCGTGATCGACGCCGAAGGCGTCGTGGTTGGCCGCCTTGCGACGTTCATTGCGAACCGTCTGCGTGGCAAGCACAAGCCGACCTTCACGCCGCATATGGACGATGGCGATCATGTGATCGTCGTGAACGCTGACAAGGTTGCCTTCACGGGCAAGAAATACGACGACAAGCGCTACTACCGTCACACGGGTCACCCCGGCGGTATCAAGGAAACCTCGCCCAAGCGTCTGCTTGAAGGCCGTTTCCCCGAGCGCGTCATTGAACTGGCCGTCAAGCGCATGATTTCGCGTGGCCCGCTCGCCCGCCAGCAGATGACCAATCTGCACATCTATGCGGGTCCCGAGCATCCCCATGAAGCGCAGCAGCCTGAAAAAATCGACTTCGCGTCGAAGAACCGCAAGAACGTGAGGGTCGCATAATGTCCGAAACCCATTCGCTCGAAGACCTGAAGGGTGCCCTCGGCACGGAAGCTGCCGCTCCCGCTGTTCGCGAACCCAAGCTCGACAAGTTCGGTCGCGCCTATGCCACCGGCAAGCGCAAGGACGCGGTCGCCCGCGTCTGGCTCAAGCCCGGCTCCGGCAAGATCGTGATCAATGGCCGTGAGCTGGAACGCTATTTTGCGCGTCCCGTGCTCCGCATGATCCTCAACCAGCCGCTCGTTACGGCTGAACGTCAGAACCAGTTCGACATCACGGCGACCGTCGTCGGTGGTGGTCTCTCCGGCCAGGCCGGTGCGATCCGTCACGGCATCTCGCGCGCGCTGACCTACTTCGAGCCGG
>JAJXZC010000199.1 GCA_021780275.1 Pseudomonadota bacterium | reverse complement strand
GACAGCGTGAAGCATTATCGCGACAGGATCACCGACCCCGTTCTCAGCGAGAATGTGCGCGGCTTCACCGCTCAGGAGTCCGTTCACCGTCGCGAGCATCAGAAATACAATGAAGCGCTCTGCGCGCGCCGCGGCTATTCGCTGGAGAAGCTGGAGGCGCCGCTGCGCAGGCGGATCGCGCTCGCGCAAAAGCACATACCGTCCATTGCCCTTCTCGCCGCGACGGTCGCCTATGAACACTGGACGGCGATCCTTGCCGACGCGGTATTGCGGCGGCCCGAAACCTTCGACGGCGCGACGCCGGAAATGACGCGGCTATGGCGCTGGCACGCTATCGAGGAGAGCGAACACAAAGCCGTCGCGTTCGACGTCTATCGCGCGGTTGGCGGCTCGGAATATCTACGCCGCAGGCTGATGCTCGTCGTCACCGTTCACTTCTTCCTCGACGCCTTTCGCCACATGCGGTTGATGCTGAGGAACCACAAAGGCTCCCGGGTCAAGCTCTGGATCGGCGGCCTCAGGTTCCTGATGAGCAGGCAAAGCCCGCTTCATGGCCTCTGGCGCCCGTGGCGCGATTTCTTCCGCCGCGATTTCCATCCCTGGGATCACGACAACAGGACGGTCGTCGCGACTGTGCTGCGCGCGCTTGATCTGGGGGTTGCCGCCGTCGAGTAGCCAGCCGCCTCCCCCACCCCATGTAATCTGCGAGCGGCACAAGTTCATCGTTCGGAGTAGCGTCGCGCGTTGCACCACGCATGGCCTGGCCCTAGACTCCTAGAAAATGGGGGAGACCGTGATGCCGGACATCGCCTTGCTGCTCGGAGCGAATTTCGCTGCCGTGATGATCATGATGCTGACGCTTTGGCTCGCCAGCATTCCGCTTGGCGATGTGAGCTTCATCGACAGCTTCTGGGCCTTCGGGTTCATTCTCGTCGGCTGCGTCACCTCACGGCTCTTCCCCTTTGGCGGCCTGCACCAGACTGTGTTGCTGGCGCTCGTCGGCATATGGGGCCTGCGGCTCGGCCTCTATCTCCTGTGGCGCTGGCGCCGCGAAGGACCGGATGGCCGTTACCTCTCCATGATAAAAAATGCCAGGGGGCCGCTTCATCTCTACACGCTGAAGACGGTTTTCCTGCTTCAGGGCATCATCATGTGGGTCGTGTCGCTGCCATTGCAGCTCGGCCAGTTCGATGCCGACACCGGCTTCGGAATCCGCGCCCTTGCAGGCGTGGCTCTGTCGACGATCGGCATCGTCTTCGAGAGCCTGGGCGATTTTCAGCTCGCCCGCTTCAAGGCCGAACCCGCCAACAAGGGTAAGGTGCTTGACCACGGGCTATGGCGCTACACGCGCCATCCGAATTATTTCGGCGACCTCTGCTTCTGGTGGGGCTGCTATCTCATCGCGAGCGAAGCGCCCTGGGGCTGGGCAAGCGTGGTCGGGCCGATCCTGATGACGTTCCTGCTCATCAAGTGGAGCGGCATTGCTCTTCTCGAACGCCGCCTCACCCGCTCCCGGCCGGCCTATGCCGACTATGTAAGGCGCACCAGCGCCCTCATTCCCTGGCCACCGCGCGGCTGAGGCGGACCATCAGCCCCGCCCTGCCTCGCTCTGGCGATGCGCGTTTTGCCGCTGAAGCAGATTACCGGCAAAAGCGACACCGAGCGCGACGACAACGACGATGATCGTCGCTAGAGCGTTGATCTCCGGCGAGATGCCGAGCCTCACCTTGGAGAAAACGACCATGGGCAGCGTCGTGGCGCTGGGACCCGACGCGAAGCTCGCAATGACGAGGTCGTCAAAGGAGAGGATGAACGCAAGCAGGAAGCCCGCCACGAGCGACGGCGCGATGAGCGGCAATGTGATCGTTCGGAAAACCGCGAAGGGCGGCGCGCCGAGATCGAAGGCGTCCTCCTCGAAACTACGGTCGAGCCCCGCAAGACGCGACTGCACGACGATGGCGACATAGGCCGACGAGAAGGTCACATGCGCGATCAGGATCGTCATCACGCCGCGCTGCTCCGGCCAGCCGATGAGGCTGCGCGACGACACGAAGAGCAGCAGGATCGACAGGCCGAGGATGACGTCCGGCAGGACCAGGCGCGACGAGATCGACTGGATCATCACCGCACGCCCCAAGAAGCGGCCAAAGCGCACCAGCGCAAACGCCGCCATGGTGCCGATGACGACCGAGAGCAGGCCATTCATGAAGGCGATGCGGAAGCTCAGATAGGCGGCGCTCAATATCTGGTCGTCATGCAGGAGCTCGCCATACCAATGAGTAGAGAATCCGGCCCAGACGGTGACGAGACGCGAGGCGTTGAAGGAGAAAATTATGAGCATGACGATCGGCGCGTAGAGAAAGATGAAGCCGAAGATCATGCAGGCGAGCACGAAGGGCGAAAGGCCGGTGATCTTCATGGCTGCGCCTCCGAACGCGTCTGGTAGTACTGGAAGATCATGATGGGCACGACGAGGAACAGCATGAGCGCGATCGCCACTGCGGAGGCGACAGGCCAAGCCTGATTTTCGAAGAACTCGTCCCAGATGACGCGGCCGATCATGGTGGTTGCCGGGCCGCCCAGCAGCGAGGGGATGACGAATTCGCCGATGGCGGGAATGAAGACGAGCATCGCGCCCGCGATG
>JAJXZC010000616.1 GCA_021780275.1 Pseudomonadota bacterium | reverse complement strand
CATCGGTCCCTACGGGCGCACACTCGCGACCGGTGGACGATTGTGTGTGCGCGAACGCGACGGCGACGTACGCGAACTCCTGCCGCGCGATCGCTTCTGCGACGTCGCCGATCCCGCGGTCGCGTTCGATGGCAAGCGCGTTGCGTTCGCCGCCTGTGAATCGTGCGATGGGCCGTGGCGCATCTGGCAAGTCGATGTCACGACCGGCGCACTCGAAGCGATCACACGCGACGACCGTGCGATCGAGCAGCGCTTTGAGCGAATCCTCCGCACGTAGATCGAAATAAGCCGTGGCGAGCGCGGCCTGCTCGGACAATTTCGCATTCTGCAGATCGGCGGCGCTGACCTGCGCCGCGGCCGCTTGGCTCTCGACCTGGCGGCGGATGCGGCCCCAAACATCGAGGTCCCAGGTTGCATTGGCGACGGGATTGTACGTCGCGAGCGTCGTTGTGCGGCCAACGACGGAGCCGCTCGAGAAGGTGGCCACGCCTTGGTGCTGGTCGGTTGCCGTATAGCTCGTGGAGACGGTCGGAAAATAATTGGCCTGTGCCTGACGGATGACCGCGACGGCCGTGTGATAGGCCTCGAGCGCCTGTTTGACGCTTTGGTTGGAAATCTCGACCTGGCTTAGAAGCGACGCGAGCTTGGCGTCGTGATAGACCGCCCACCATTCGCCGCGATCAAATGCATCGCTCGGATCGACGATCTTCCAGCCTTTGGCCTCCTTGAAATGCGGCGAGATCGGTGCGGCCGGCCGCACGTAGTCGGGGCCCATAGTGCAGCCGCCGAGGACCGCCGCAGCGAGGCAGGCGATGGCCAAGCCGATGCAAGGCAAGCGATAGGGCGAGAGCCAGTCCAAAGGTTGAAACTCATTGACGCGACGAGGACGACGAAAACGCTGTTCCGCCCAGGCCTGCGGCAGCCTTCCTCCTTCGCATTCATCGCGACAGACTGACAAGACGGGTTCCAGATTGGCACGGCGGTCAGAACCGCCGCGGCCAAACTAGCAGACGAATTCCGCTTATTTTTCAAATGCATGTGATTGTTCTGTTTTTGCAACGGCGCACAGGAGATATAGGGCGGTCCGATCAAGGCTGCGCGAGGCCGCGGAATGAGGCCGTCTCGAATCCACCTGGCCGCTTGACCGACCAAGGTCGCGCGTACAAAGGGGAGCGCCGGTTTCTGCGACCGCGTCAGTCGTCAGTCTGCTCAGCCAGTCTCAGAGGAAATTCGTCATGAAATATCGTCTCCTTTTCTGCGCTTCGGTTTTGATCGGCGCCACCGCGCCGCTTGCCGCTGACCCGCAGATGCCTGTGGTCGCCGGTACGCTGAAGATTGAAAACGCCTTCACCCGGCCTACGCTCGGCGGCGCGACGGTCGCGGTCGGCTATATGACGATCGTCAACACGGGCACGGCCGCGGATACGCTTCTGTCGGTCACCTCAGAGGTTTCGGCGACCACTGAAATCCATGAATCGAAGATGGTGGGTGGCGTGATGGAGATGGATGAACTGCCGAAAGGGCTCACGATCCCGGCCGGGGGTACGGTTGCCTTCAAGCCCGGCAGCTATCATCTGATGTTCGTTGGCTTGAAACAGGCGGTGAAACCCGGCGCCGCGATCCATGCGACGCTCGACTTTGCCAAGGCCGGCAGAATAGCCGTTACTTTCCCCGCGGCCGACAGCTTCGGCGCCATGGCGCCGAGCGGCATGGATCCGAACAATATGAACGGCATGAAGATGCAATGATGCGGCTTATGCCGCGCCTCACGCCAGTTCGCGCCGTCGGCCTGTGAGGCCGTCATCAGGCCCACCGAATTGATGTCGCTCTAGGCTCGCCCGGTGCTTACAGTCGAGATCGTATGATGATCACTTCTCAAGCGCCTGCCATGGATGTGGGAGAGCCTCGAACGGCACCGCCACTGCTTGGATAGGCCCGCGCGCACGCTCGATCTGAATGCGTCAAAAGTCCTGTATCACCGCTGCGCTGACGGTTGTCGAAGCAACGCCGGCGAACATTGCCGAGCTTGCGTCATATGCGACGCGTTTTCTTTCGATAGAACCATCAGAGCGTGAACATCCTCGACGAGCACGCCGTTCGCGCGTGGTGATTGCATAGGCACAGCACAGTCTGCTCGCGTTGTATCAGCGATCAAACGACAAGCTCCAGTTAAGCATTACAAGAAGTCGCAAAGTCTTGGCGGCCGAGTCCCCAATTCGCCATAAATCCTTGCCCCAATGTTGGCACACTAAAAAGAGCGCGACCTTGTTGAACAGGGCGCATTGTTTGACTCTTTATAAAGAGGGAGCGGTGTTGTGCGTGTTTTAGCGAAAATAGCGCTTCTGCTATTCACTCTCGCCTGCACCCTCATGATCAGTGCCGCAAGCTATGCCGGATGGCGTGATCACGGTCCCTCTATTCGCGACCGCATCAACGATGGAGTCGTCACCGTCCTTTCAGGCAATCGCGACGGCGATTCGCTCGGCATCGTTTATGATTTGTCAGAAGTTCTCGACGACGGCGACAATCTGCGTGTGCTCCCCGTCGTCGGCAGAGGCAGCGCGCAAAACGTCAAAGACGTGCTGGTGCTTTCCGGCATAGACATGGGCATTACCCATTCGAATCTTCTCAATCATTTCGCCAAG
>JAJXZC010000314.1 GCA_021780275.1 Pseudomonadota bacterium | reverse complement strand
CAGGATCGAGATCCTCCCGAATACCTTCGAGACCCGCCGCCAGCGCCAGCGTCGCCGCGAGATAGGGGTTGACCGCGCCATCGGCGTTGCGCGACTCGCAGCGCCCGCCGCCGGCCGGCACACGCACCGAATTGGTGCGGTTGTTCGAACCATAGGAATTGAAGACCGGCGCCCAGGAGAAATAGGCCATCGCTCCCCGGCGCACGAGGCGCTTATAGCTGTTGACCGTCGGCGCGAAGGCAGCGCAGAGCGCGCGGCCATGGCGCAGTATGCCTCCGATAAACTTATAGCCGAGCGGCGTCAGCCCCAGACCACGAGGATCCTCCTCCGGCGCGCAGGCGAAGAGATTGGCGCCGCTTTCGAGATCGTAGAGCGACATGTTGAAATGGGCGCCAGTGCCGGTGCGGTCGGCGAAGGGCTTGGGCATCATCGTCGCCAGCAGCCCTTCCTCCTTGGCATAATGCTTGGCCATCTGGCGGAAGAAGATGAGCCGGTCGCAGGTGGTGAGGGCATCGGCATATTTGAAATCGAATTCGTACTGGCCGTTGGCGTCCTCATGATCGAAGGAATAAAGATCCCATCCCAGCGTATTCATCGCGCTCGCCATCTTGTCGAGCCAGGAGAAATTATCCATGAAGCCGCTGACATCGTAACAAGGCTTGACGAGCTTGTCGTCCGGATTGGGGATCGAGAGTGAGCCATCCGCGTTCTGCTTCAGTACCGCGATCTCGCATTCGATGCCGAGATTCATGCCGAAACCCATCGCCGCCGCCTCGGCAAGCACCGATTTCAGCGCCACGCGCGTGCTGAGCGGATAGGGCTTGCCCTGGAAATGATTATCGGCCGGCATCCACGCCACTTTCGGCTCCCATGGCAATTGGATGATGTGACCGAGATCGGGGATGGAACAAAGCTCGTCGTCATGCGGAGCCTGGCCGAGACCGTCGAGCGCGTAGCCGGTATAGCGTTCCGAACCGTGGGCCATATGGGCGAGATGGCTTATCGGCACGACCTTGGCCTTCGGGATGCCATGAATATCGACATAGGCGCCGATGCAATAGCGAACTCCTTGCTGTTCGAGCCTTGCCCGCACGCCTTTGATTTCTTCTTCCGTGTACAAGGTTCATTCCTGTGCAAAATACGAGTGATCGAGAGGCGGGTTTTCATGGAGGCCGCGCAGGATCAGCGCGCTCAAATCCTCCACCATCCAGGAAAAAAGGTGTTCCCCCTTTTCGCCTGTCGCCTGGCTTGGCGCTCCCGTCACGCCGTTGAGGCTGGTTCGGTTGACGGGGTGAGAAAAGACCAGGCCTTCGGTCCGGTCCGGGTCGTCCGACGCCGCGACGCATTCGGCGCGGACGAGTTCCGGCGCCAGCGCCAGCATCAGCGAGGTCTCGGCGTCGTTGGCGTGCCAATCGTCGCCATCGGCGAAATGGGCGGCGCGTACGCGTTCGCTCATCGTGCCGGAATTGACGAGCGCGACCATCAAATCATCGTGGCTGGCTCGCAGCATTTCGAGGGCGCAGCGCAAGGGCGCGGCATTGGTGACATGGGTGTTGACCATGAAGAGCCGGCGCACGCCGCTCGCATAAGCCCAATCGCCGACCTCAAAGATCATCTCGATCAGTGTCGTGGGCTTGAGCGCAATCGTGCCCGGCCAGCGCCGGCTATGGCCGAGCGAGCAGCCATAAGGCATGACGGGCAGCACCGGCACTTTCGTGCGCGCGCCGACCGCGGCGCAAAGCTTGTCGGCCAGAACCCAGTCGACGCCGCTGCCGAGATGCGGTCCGTGCTGTTCCGTGGCGCCGACCGGCAGGATCGCCGCGCCGCCCGCTTGTTCGAGACAAGCCGGCATTTCCGCCCAGGTGCGTTCGCTCCATTGCATGGCCGTCACTCGACGCTATCGCTGACGGAGGCCATCAGCGGGACAACGGGATAATCCTCCTCGCCCTCATCGCCGTGCGAGGCGGCATGGATCAGTTCTTCGAGGCGCGCCTTCGTGGCCAGGAATTCCGGCGAAACGAATTGGCGCGTGCTGCGCGGATGCGGCACCGGCACTTCGATCAATTCCTGCACGCGGCCCGGATGCGGCGACAAGACGAGGATGCGATCGGCCAGGAATACCGCCTCGTCGAGATCGTGGGTGATGAAGACGATGGTGATGTCGATCTTCTTCCAGATTTCGAGCAGATGCGCCTGCATGCGTCCGCGCGTCTGCGCGTCAAGCGCGCCGAACGGCTCGTCCATCAGCAAGATGCGCGGTTGATTGGCGAGCGCACGCACAATGGCCACGCGCTGCTTCATGCCGCCCGATAATTGATGCGGATAGGCATCGGCGAATTTTTCCAGGCCCACGAGTTGCAGCCATTGCAGGGATTGGCGTTTGGCTTCGTCGCCGCCCTGGCCGTTGACCTCAAGGCCGAACATCACGTTTTTCTTGACGGTCAACCAGGGGAACAGCGTGTAGCCCTGGAACACCATCCCGCGGTCGCGGCCCGGTCCCGTCACCGGCTTGCCCTCGAGCAGCACTTCGCCGGAGGTTTTTTCCTCGAGTCCCGCCAGGATGCGGACGAGCGTGGATTTGCCGCAGCCGGACGGCCCCACCACGCACAGGAATTCGCGGCGATGCGTGACGAAATTGATGTCGTCG
>JAJXZC010000382.1 GCA_021780275.1 Pseudomonadota bacterium | reverse complement strand
TGTGCGCGTCATCGTGGTGACGGGCGCGGGGCGTGGCTTCTGCGCTGGCGCTGACATGGGTCTTCTGCAAAGCATCAAGCCCGACAATTGGGAGGAACGCGAGCTTGCGCAGGCGGCGCGGGAAGAGAAATTCGATTTCGCGAGTGGATTGGGGCCCGACGTATCGCCTCATTATGGCGGACGCTTCGGCTATCTCATGCAGGTAAAAAAGCCGATCATTGCCGCGATCAACGGCCCGGCAGCAGGGCTCGGTCTTGTCTTCGCGCTCTATGCGGATATGCGTTTTGCCGGTTCGGACGCGAAATTCACCACGGCCTTCGCGCAGCGCGGGTTGATCGCCGAGCACGGCATTTCATGGCTTCTGCCACGCCTCGTCGGCCCCGCCCATGCGCTCGATCTGCTCCTTTCGGCGCGTAAGGTTCCGGCGGCGGAAGCCGAGCGGATGGGGCTCGTGAACAAGGTTTTCGAGCAGGCGAATTTCATGGGCGCCGTGATGGACTATGCCAGGGCGCTCGCCGAGACCGTCTCGCCGCGCTCGATGGGCGTGATGAAGGCGCAGGTCTGGAAGGCGCTTTTCCAGGATTTCAACGAGGCGCTGGCTGTCGGCGACAGTGAGATGCAGAAGAGCTTTGCGACGGCGGATTTCAAGGAAGGCGTCGCGCACTTCGTCGAGAAGCGCAAGGCGAACTTCACCGGTCGATAAAAAAAAGGCGCGTGGAGATTGTTTCTCCACGCGCCCCTTTCGGTCACTGCGTTCGATCAGAACGTCACGGCAATACCCGCAAGCGCTTCGATGCCCGCAGCTTGAAAGCCGTTGGCCGGTTCATATTGGCGGTCGAGCAGGTTGTTGACGCGAGCGGTCAGTTTGATGCCCTTCGTGATGACGCGCGACGCGGAGAGGTTCACCACGACATAGCTGCCCGGTTTCGTATAGACGAAGGTGTCGCGCGTTATATCGAGATAGGGATCGACCCACTTGATGTCCGTTCCGACGGTCGTGACATCGTCGATCTTCCACTCCGTCGTCCAGTTCGCCATATGGCGCGGACGGCGCGTCAACGTTGTGCTGAACGTGTCGGCTTCGAGCACCGTGAGCGTGTAATTCAGCCGGGTGGTCAGCGAGGGGAGCGGCGTTGCTTCTATGAAAGCTTCCACACCATGCGTATTGAAGGCAGGCGTGTTCTGCGCGGTCGAGTTGCCAGCGAGGTCGTAGACGATCGACACTGCATTCTCGATGCGGTTGTCGAAATAGGTCAATCCGGTCCGCAGCATGTCGGGAACGATTCCCTGCTCGACGCCGAATTCCCAGCCGCGGCTTTCCTCGGGCTTCAGGTTCGGATTCCCGGTGTAGACAGACGCGGGAAAGGGCGGGCTCTGCGAGATCGAGTAGCCGAAGCGCTGATAGAGCGAAGGCACCTTGAATGAGGTCGCGTAGCTCGCCGTGAAGCGGGTGTCGGTCGATGGGATGTAGTATCCCGGCGCGATTGACCAGGTCATCTTCTTCTTGAAGTTGGACGGCATGTCATAGCGCAGGCTCGCCGTCGCGAACCAGTTTTCGCCCCATGTCTGATGGTCGGACAGCGAGAGACCATAGGCGTCGGTCGATGCGCTTGACACAGGCATGATGAGATACCCATCGAAATCCTGCAGGCCATTCGATGAGAAGGACTCGTGCGAGTAGTCGGTGCCCAGTGTCAGCGTGTTGGTTGAGCTGAGGTCGACCACATTGTCGAAAGCGGCGTTGATCCGTTCTCCGCGTGTATTGATGTTCTCTGAATAGACGTCGAGGAGCCGATCGGGATAGTCGACGGTGTTCGTCGCATAGTGGCTGTAGGCGAGGGTGAACTTCGGCCGCCACTTGCCATCGGCGAGGTGGCCGGCGAGCGAGCCCGTCACGAAGGCCTGCTGCGCGCGGGAGCGATTTCCGAGATCTTCGAACACGGGATTGAAGGAGGAGTTGTATCCGCCTTCGTCAAGCTCCATTCGATTGTCATTGTACTGCACGAAGAAGGAGCCACTGAGATATTCGTTGAAGGCGCGGTCGAGCTGGCCCGAAAAGGCCACGCTCTCGCTCGCATCTTTTTCTTCTCCGGCGCCGAAGCGCAGGCGCGCCGGCGTAACGTCGTTGCCGTCGGTTGCCTGCCGGGAGAGCGAGAGAAAATAGTTGGTATCTTCAACGTTTCCGGCGGAAGTGAGGCTCGTGTTGAGCGTCCCGAGCGTGCCTGCTTCGATGCGCGCTGTTGTGGTCGGCGAGGACTTGCCCTGCTTCGTGATGATGTTGATGACGCCGCCCATGGCCTGACTGCCATACAGCGCGCTTTGCGGCCCGCGCACGATTTCGATGCGCTCGACATTGTCGAGCGTCAGGTTGGCGGCGTTGAAGGCACCGCGCGGGTCGGAGGGGTCGCCAATACGCTGGCCGTTCAGGAGAAAGAGGGTCTGGTTGGAATTCGTGCCTCGCATGAAGATCGAAGCCACGCTGCCAGTTCCGCCGGACTGGATGATGGTCACGCCCGGCACCGAGGCCAGAGCCTGAGGCAGCGTGCGATATTGATGGGCCTCGATCTCTTGCGCGGTGATGATCGTGTAGGAGCTTGCAACCTCTTTCGTCGGCAGCGGCTCCGGGCCGCTGGTGACGAGGATTTCC
>JAJXZC010000413.1 GCA_021780275.1 Pseudomonadota bacterium | reverse complement strand
CCACGCGGGCAAGATCACGAGCCTGCATCTCGCGGCTATGTCACCCTGCTGCTCGGCGCTGAGCGCGCGCACGAAGAGAGGCACCCGCCCGATCGCCTGCCTGGCCTCCTGGGCAAAGGAAATTTCCGTCACGGGCGGCTGGGTCAATTCAACCTGCTGAACCGGCGTCGGCAGCGCCGTCTTGCGGATCGCGTCCTGTGCAGCGCGGAGCACGATCGACTGCGCCTCATCCGGGCTGATGCGGTCCGGATAAAAATAGAACCGCACCGCGTAATAAACGGAATCCTCTTCGATCTTGCTAACGAGGATCGAAGGGGCCGGATGCTGGCTGAGTCCCCGCCCCCGCACCGCCTTGACGGTTTCGCCCATGAGAATGTTGACGACCTGCTCGGAGGGCACACGCATGTCCAGGCAAACCTCCACCGAGAGACGCTTGGCGCCGTCCGGCCGACTATGATTGGTGATCGGGTTGGACGTCACCAGGCGGTTCGGAATGATCAGCCTGCGTCCGTCGTTCATACGGATGAAGGTCGTGCGCCAGGTAATGCCCTCGACACGGCCATAATCCGCCGCCCCGAGATCCGCCGCGTGAATCGTGACCCAGTCGCCGATGGCATAGGAGCGATCCAGATTGATCGAGAGGCCACCGAAGAGATCCTGGATCATCGTCTGAAGGGCGAAGCCCAGAATGACGGCCGTCGCGCCGGAAGCCGCGGCAATGCCGGACGCAGCCACGCCGACCTCCAGATAGAGACCGGTGGAAAGGCCGATCGCCAGAAAAACGGTTGTCACCAGATCCCTGACGAGGGCGGGCGCCTTGCGCCCCTTCTTGCGGCGGAAAATCCGGTTCCAGTAGAAATAGCGGAACAGACGGTCGACAAGGAGCGACAGGACGAGCGCGAGCAAAATGCCGAGCGAGTCGACGGCAAATGCCGCCATGGACTCAGGAAGGACAGCCAGGAACCAGCCGAGCGCCCAAAAGCGCAGTAGCGCCAGGCCGGCCGCGACAATGGCAAAAGTCACAATCATAAGAACGGCACCCCTCCCCGCACCCGACCGGCATCGACGCAATGCCGGGGTGGCGGCTTCCATATAACCTAGTGTGCGGACCAGCCCATTGACAATCGTCCGGGAAGGAACGCAGCTAGCTCTGGAGGATCGATCTCTCGTTGAACGATGGCAAAGGCTCTGCGACAACACCCACCATGCCCCACGATCCAGACACAGCAGCCCTTCAGCAGGCAATTCGTCAGCACAACGCCTTCGCGGAATTCAGCGCGGAAGCGATCAGCCGGTTGATCGAGGGATCTGCGGTCGTCGCCTATGCGCCGGATGAAATTCTGGTCCGGCAGGGGGCCCCCAGCGACGCGGCCTTTTTCGTTCTCGAAGGCGAGGTCGAGGTCATCGCCGAAAGCAGCTTCGGCGCCGTCCCCCTCGCCCGGCTCCCGGCGCGGAGCCTGATTGGCGACATCGGCGTCCTCGCCGATCTGCCCCGCACCGCGACACTCCGCGCTGCTGGTCCCGTCCGCGTCCTGCGCATCGGCCGCGACAGCCTGCTTCAGGCCGGCCGCGACCATCCGGGATTGCTGATCTCCGTGATCGGACAACTCGGCCAGCGCCTCGGCGCGGTCAACAAGGCCGTCGGCTTCTATACCAACGCGCTCGCGGCCCTCGAGCGGCACGATTTCGACCCTGCGATCCTCGACACGCTTCTGAACCCCGTTCCGGAACTGATCGACTTCGCCCAGACATTCCGGCGCATGGCCGAACAGATCATCCTCCGCCGCCGCCAGCACGACGAAATGGCCAGCGCCTCCATCATCCAGCGCGCCATGCTGCCGCGTGAGACGACGCTGGAGGAATTCGCCGGGAAAGCCGACATCCATGCGGAGATGCGTCCTGCCCGCGAAGTGGGGGGCGACTTCTACGACGTTCTTCGGCTGGACGACCGCCGGGTCGGTATTTCCGTCGGCGATGTCTGCGGCAAGGGCGTGCCCGCCTCGCTCTTCATGGCCATCACGCAGACGGTGACCCGCCTCGTCGTGCGGCAGGAGATGGATCTCGCCTCCGCCATGGCGCGGGCCAATCTTCTGCTCTGCGCCGACAACGTTTCTTCAATGTTCGCCACGCTCTTCTACGCCATTCTCGATCTGGAGACGGGCGAACTCACCTACTGCAATTGCGGTCACAATCCACCGCTGCTCGTGCGCAGCGACGGCTCGATCGAGATGCTGACGAATACCGGTATCGCTCTGGCCATGTTCGACGAGGCCCCATATTCGAGCCGCGCGACCAGGCTCGAACCCGGCGACAGGCTCTTCCTCTATTCGGACGGGATCACCGAAGCGCATAACGGAGACAAGACACTCTTCGGCGATAACCGCCTTGAGGCGACAGTGAGGCAAGCAGCAGGTCTTCCCGGTCGACAGGCGATCGACAGCATCATCGCCGCCGTCGACGAATTTGCAGGCGACGCGCCGCAATTCGACGACATCACCTGTCTCAGCCTGCATTTCCTTCCGGCGAGCTGACGCCGCCAAAAATCCTGCACCACCGGCCGCGGTCACGACCTGCATAAATATCAGGCAAATACTCGCTCCGTATGCGCCTTGTTCCGCGTGGGAACGAGCGCGCGACCTTCAGGCTCCCTGCCATTTCCTCGGTGATTATCCTATTTCACCATGTTGAAACTGATGGAAATATTTTCCCCTTGGCATAGGCTTATGCTGATATTGCGCGACCGCCTCTCCAGATTGGTGCGGCGACGTGAGTGCGCCAGTGAATTTAACCTTCCGTCCGAGGACAGCGCATGACGCCTTCGTTTGTAGATACCGGGCTTCGCAATATTCTTGTCGCCCTTTCGTTGATCGCAGGCGCTTTTGTCGCTCAGCCGGCCCTTGCCGATGCGCCAGCCAAGGCAGGCATAGCCGCCACCATCCGCAACGACGTGCAGCAATCCTCGACCACCGGCACGGTTCGCGCGCTTCTGTCGGGCGGCGCGGTGTTCCAGAACGATATGGTGCGCACCGGAAAGACCGGCTCCGCAGAACTCCGGTTCCTTGACCAGACAGACCTCAAGGTTGCCCCCGGATCTGAGGTCAAGATCGACAAATTCGTCTACGACCCCAATCGTACGGCTGGAACGGTGGCCATCACCGTCGCCAAGGGCGCGCTGCGCTTCGTGACCGGCACGCAGGATAAATCCGCCTACAAGATCAATACGGCAGTGGCGAGCATCGGCGTCCGCGGCACCGTGCTCAACATCGTGGCGACCGATCAGGGGCTCGCGGTCGTGCTCGCCGAGGGCAAGGCCCTGGTCACCGGTTCGGACGGCAAGACATCGACCATGGAGGCTGCAGGCAACCTCGTGGTCATCGGCCCGGATGGCACTTCCACTACTCAGGCCGGATCGCTGACGGACGCCGTGGCGAAGCTCGTTCAGGAGTCCGATGACCCGGCACGCACCGCCGCCCAGCTTCTCGCTGCGATCGGCGCCGTCGGAGACGAGGCTACCGCGCAGAACCTGCGGGACATTGCGGCGGGCATCGCGCAGGCAGGCGTCAGCGCCGAAGACCTCGCTCAGGCGGTGAGCGACTTTGTGCAGGGCGCGGTCGATCAGGCATCGAGCGCGGGCGACATCATCAACGGCGCAAAATATCTGAACGACGATCTCAAGGGGGGAACGGGCAAGGGCCTCGCCGACGCGACCAGCGCAATCGGCAAGACCGACCCGAAGACCGCGGGCTCCATTGCAGGTATGGTGGAGGGCTCCAACGATCCCGCCCTGCAAAATGGCTACACCACGGAACACCAGAATGGCATTCAGCCGGGCGGAGACAATCTCCTCCAGAACCAGCAAAATCAGCAGGATACGCAGAGCCCGAACTAGATAGCCGAAGCGGCATTGAGGATCGAAGGCCCCGGCGAAAGCCGGGGCCTTTCCGTTGGATGACACCTTCGCCGGAAGCCGCTTCGGCGCTATGCTCCCGTCCCATGTCGAAGACCTGGTATCTCTACATGCTGGAATGCGCGGGCGGGCGGCTTTATACAGGCATCGCCCTCGACGTCGAGGCGCGCTACAAGGCGCATGCCGAGGGGCGCGGCGCGAAATTCACGCGCAGCTTTCCGCCGAGCCGCGTGGTTCTGGTGCAGAGCTTTCCCAACCGCTCCGAAGCATCGAAAGCGGAACATGCGCTGAAGCAGCTTTCTCCCGCCGAGAAGCGTAAGCTCGCAGAGGCGTGAAAGGATTTCGTCCAATGTCCGACACGGAGCGCCTGAGCGCGCGCATCGACAAGCTCGAAATGCACGCCGCTCATCAGGAGCAGGCCATCGAGGATCTGCAAAAGGTCGTCTCCGACCAGTGGAGCGAAATCGAGCGGCTGACGCGCAAGCTCGCCGCGCTTGGCGTCCGCCTCGAAGCGGTTGAAGAGCGAACCGACGGCCCCGCCCCGGTCGAGCCTCCACCGCCGCATTACTGATCGCGCGCCATGTCGTTCGGTCCGCCCAAACCCTTTCACTACGCGCCGCCGATGGAGCCCTATCTCGAGGTCCTCTATCGCGACGACGACATGCTCGTGCTGTCGAAGCCGAGCGGCCTCCTCCATGTACCGGGTAAACCCGCGGAGCATGCCGATTGCCTCGAAGCCCGAGCGCAGGCGGCTTTCCCGAGCGCGATGACCGTGCATCGCCTCGACAAGGATACGTCGGGCGTGGTGGTGATGGGCTTGAACCGCAAGGCGCATGCGCATCTGAGCCAGCAGTTCGAGACGCGGCAGACGCGCAAAGTCTATATCGCTCGGGTCTGGGGCTCCATGGCGGAGGAGAGCGGCCATATCGACCTGCCCATCGCCTGCGACTGGCCGAACCGCCCGAAGCAGATGGTCGACCGCGAGAACGGAAGGCCCGCGCAGACGGGCTGGAAAGTCATTGCCCGCGAAGAGATGGCGACGCGCGTCGAGCTGCATCCGGCGACGGGACGTTCGCACCAGCTTCGCGTTCACATGCTGAGTCTCGGGCATCCGATATTGGGCGACAATTTCTACGCCCATGAGGCGGCCTTCGCAGCCGCCGACCGGCTACAACTCCACGCGCAATATCTGAGCTTCCGGCACCCCTCGGAAGGAAGCGAACGCGCCTTTACGGTCGCCTGCCCCTTCTGACGGCAGCATGAGGCAACGCCTCAGCCGCCGATGCGCAGCTCGATCGAATTGGAATTCGAGTTCGAATTGCTGTTGCCGTTGGAGTTCGAATTGGAGTTGGAGTTCCAGTTCGCATTGCTGTTCGAGTTGAAATTCCAGTTCCAGTTCGAGCTGGATCCACCGACCGAGCCGCCGCCGGAAGAACAGGCCAGAGCCGGTGTCGCCGTGGCGAAGGCATAGACGAGCGCAACGGCGGCGAGCGACAGAGCGCCGCCCAAAAAATACCAACGCCTGGAAAGAACCATCTTCATTCGTTTCACCCCGTGACACGCATCGTCTCGACCGACCCAAAAAGAGACATATCCGGGCCGCACGAGTCAAATTCGCAAGGTACGAGGCAAGGGATGTGCCGCTCCCGATGGTTAATTTTCATCGCGGGCTTGGCGGCATTGCGCATCGGCGATCCTGAGTCCGCCGATGCGCAACAAGCTCATTTGCGGTGCGACTGCTCGACGAGCTTGCGCGCCATGCTCCAGCGGTGCACTTCGCTGGGGCCGTCATAAATGCGGAAGGCGCGCATATCCATGAAGATGCGCATCACGATGGTCTCCGTCGTGACGCCCTGCCCACCGAGCACCTGCACCGCGCGATCGACGACGCGCCACGAAGCTTCCGAGCAAACCACCTTGGCGCGGCTCGACTCGTAATTGCCCTTCTCCCCACGGTCGAGAAGCCAGGCCGTGTGCCAGATATGAAGCCGTGCCGTCTGCAGGTCCATGTCGTTGTCGGCAAGCATGAAGCCGACGCCCTCATGTTCGGCAAGCGGCTTGCCGAAGGCTTGACGCTGCGCCGCATAAGCAATGGCGACATCATGCGCGCGGCGCGCCTGGCCGAGCCAGCGCATGCAATGCGTAAGGCGCGCAGGCGCAAGCCGGATCTGCGCATAGCGGAAGCCCTTGCCGATCTCGCCGAGCACATCTTCCTGCGGTATGCGGAGATTTTCGAAACGCAACACACCATGGCCGCCAGTGAAGCAGGCATCCATCGCGTCCATATTGCGTTCGAGATGGACGCCGGGCTTGTCCATGTCGGTGAGGAACATGGTCGCGGAGCCGTCTTCCATGCGCGCCATGATGATCGCATAAGAAGCCCCATCGGCGCCCGTGATGAACCACTTGGTGCCGTTGAGCACATAGTCGGAGCCCTGCTTCACGGCAACGGTCGAGAGCATGGAGGGATCTGAACCCGCGCCCGGCGAGGGCTCCGTCATCGCGAAGCAGGAGCGGATGAGCCCCTCCACCTGCGGCCGAAGCCAACGCTCCTTCTGCGCGGGCGTCGCGACTTCCTCCATCAAATGAATATTGCCTTCGTCAGGCGCATGAATATTCAGCGCGGTCGGCCCAAGCGTCGAATAACCGGCTTCCTCGAAGACGACAGACTTCGCGATGTGATTGAGAGCGAGGCCGCCCATCTCCTTCGAAGCATGGGGCGTCAGAAGTCCCGCCTGTTTCGCCAGCGATACAAGCTCGCGGCGGAGATCTTCGTTGGGACCGTGCGAGGTCACGCGCGGATCGCGCTCGAAAGGAATGATCTTCTCGGCGATGAAGCTGCGCGTGCGTTCGCGCAATTCGACGAGTTCAGGGGAAAGAGAGAAATCCAAGACGCCTCCGCTACGTGAAGTTCATTGAGCGGGGGTCATGGCCAGATGCCGCATCCCCCGCAGTCGGCCGGCATCATAGCCACTTCCACGGACAGCGCTCCATCACATCGTGAAGCGCAAAGCACCGGTGCGTCTGTCGCGCCAGGTTGCCGTAGCGTCTGTTTGCTTTATCGGTCGAGCAATCGCTCTATTGCGCCCGTCTTCATCACTAGCCATGAATCCCGGCTCCGTCAGGCGCGAGTTTTTCTTTTCCGCCGGCTGCCGGTTCAACGAATCCCCGGCGCAAAAGCTCGGCCGTGCGCCCGGCAGGCACGGGCTCGCTGAAGTAAAATCCCTGCCCCACCGTGCAACCGGCGGAAATAAGGAAATCGAGCTGGGCCTTCGTCTGAATGCCCTCGGCGACCACATCGACGCCAAGCTCCCTGGCCAGGCCTAGCGTCGCCTTGGTGATGACCATGTCGCTCTCGCTGGCTGGTATATTGAGGACGAATTGTTGAGCGATTTTAAGCCGCTTTATCGGATAGGCACTCAGATAGGAAAGCGAAGAGTAGCCCGTTCCGAAGTCGTCGATCGCGATGCTTGGCCCCAGATCCCTGATGCGCTTCAGCGTCTCGCTGTGGGCGCGCGTGATCTGCATCAGCACGGACTCTGTGAACTCAAGCTCAACGTCGTCGGATTTGATGTCCCACCTCCTGAAGGTCTCCATCATAAAACGCTCGTAGCCCTGATGACCATTCAACTCGGTGGCGGAAACATTGACTGCAAGAAGCGGAGGTGTGAGCCCCTGATTTCGCCACTCCTTGATCTGCCGACAGGCGCGATCGAGAACCCAGTGCCCCAGAGCAACGATGTTCCCCGTTCTTTCGGCGATATGGACAAAGGTCTCCGGCATCAGCAGGCCACGCTGCGGGTGAGCCCATCGAACCAGTGCTTCCACCCCCACGATCCGGCCGGACGTCAGTTCGACCTGTGGCTGATAATGCAGAACCATCTCGCCATTTGTGAGCGCGGCGCGTAGTTCGCTGCTCAGCTCGACGCGTTCATGCACTTCCTGATCAAGTTCGGACGAATGAAAGCGATATCGATCACGTCCATCATCCTTGGCGCGATAGAGCGCCAGATCAGCCTGCGTGAGGAGTACTTCGGGATCGGAGATTTCCGCATCGAAAAACGAGACGCCCGCACTCACCGTGAGATGAATTTCATTGCCGTCGATGTGATAAGGCGCCGCAATCGATTTCAGCAATTTCGCGGCTAACACGCCGGCATCGGCGGGATCTTGCAAACCCGTCTGGAGGACCGCGAACTCGTCACCGCCGAACCTGGCCGCAATGTCGCTCGCACGAACCCCGCTCTTGAGACGTGTCGCGACCGCTTGCAACAGGCGATCGCCGATCACATGGCCAAGCGTGTCATTCACATCCTTGAATCTGTCGAGGTCGAGGTAGATGACGGCGAAGGCGCTCGCGCCGCGTCTGCACGAGGCAAATGCTTCGTGCAGACGCTCAACAAAGGCCGGTCGATTGGGCAATTCAGTCAGCTGATCATGAAGTGCGCGTTCGCGCAGTATTTCTTCTGTTTCCTTGTAGTCGCTGATGTCCCGGGCGACAGCGATAGTCTGCGCCTGATGACCTTCGTTATCGAAAGCCACAACAGCGCGGCCGCGAACATAGAGGCGGCTCCCATCTTTGCGTTGCATCCTGAACTCGGATTCCGAGATTCCTCCTGGCTCTTGCGAAATTTGTAGACGCGTCGCAGGAACCTGACGGTCTTCCGAGACAACGAAGTCGTTCCAGAATCTGCCGATCAGCTCCTCGGGCTTCTCATAGCCAAGTAACGCTGCCGCAGAGGCGTTGGCCGTTTGGATAACCCCCTTCTTGTCCCATGTGACAATCGCGTCAGGGAGAAGCGCGAACAGGCTGTGATAGGCCCACTCCTCCTCACGCATCATTTTTTCGAGCAGTGCCTCCCGGGCCCAATCCCGCCTGAATGACGTCCAGACGTCCTCGCTGGGAATCTTCTTCGTCCCGTTGAGCGGATGACCGAGATGTCGCTCAACATGCCCGTCGATCCTGTGAGGCGGCGCCATGACGAAGCGGCACATATCGTCGCCCTTCGCCCGACAGGAGATCTCGGTCGCGACCAACGGCAGCCCGAAACTTTCTTCGCACCATCCTGAGGAATAGCCAGCGCTCATTTGGCACACGGCAAAGTCGCTGCGTCTGCCGGCGCGAATCCATGCGTCGGCCTCGAAAGAATAGGGATGGTCGTAGAGCAGGAAGTAGTTCTCGTCAGGCGAAGGATTCGATTGCTCATGCAGGTTGACGAAGGCCCAGCCTGCATTGGCGAAGTACACAGGGCCGGCGGAAAGTTTGCTGAGCGGATCGGTCAAGCCCATCGTTCGGTGAAAATGCTCGGCGTCTGCCTTGCCAAGTGCATGCGCAAGATCGAACAGCACCTGACTCGCCATGCTGACAGCATCTCGCTCCGACTGCCCGAAAAGACGTCTTATGAAGTCGAAGAATTCGATGGATAGCGCAGCCCCCCGAACGAGCACGAATCTCTCGTCCGACACCTCGATAGTGCCTTTGGTCGGATCTTTTCGCCAATTTTGAAAAAAACGGCTGAAGTGCTCCTCTGCCCTATCGAAGATTGCATCGAACTCCGGCGGCACATTGACTGTTCGCGGCATTGTCCGACCTCGTCGTTGCGGATCGACAGAACTGGAATGTGTGATCAACGCTACAGGGTCGGCCGCGCCTCGTCGCACCAACTCTTCGGTGCGGGTTAACCCCGTGTGAGCGGCTTAAATGGAAAAGCCCAACCACCGAGCGAGCAACGCAACTTCGGCAAATTCTTACAGACCTGGGGATTTTTGGTAGCGGAGAAGGGACTCGAACCCCCGACACGCGAATTATGACCCCAAACAATTTTGCAGAATTCTGGGGTCATCTGGTCAAATCAGTCCAAATGCCACCCAAAAAATCAATGACTTAGCGAGACTGTCCAAATCACTATGGCACGGCTGCGTGAGCCCCAAGTTTCACCCAGTTGGAAGCGGAGTCCTTTGATCATTTGAGTCCGAGTGGCTCGGTGATGTCTCTTCGGCCTATTAATTGTCAACGAACCCTAATCGAACTCGACCCCATTTGCCCCGAGCTTTACTTTGGGCGAGGAAATGTCCGGCTAGCATGCAAATGAGTAACGAATTCAGGCACAATCATTACGTACCCGAATGGTACCAGAAGCGGTTTTTGCCAGAGGGACAAGCCAAGCATTACTATTTGGATTTGATGCCTGGCAGCGTAACGCGAGAGGGCCACACATACACACGCCGCGCATTGTTGCGCTGGGGCCCCACGCAGTGCTTTGCTCAGGATGACCTTTACACCACAAATTGGGGTGGGCTGGAAAGCCGTGATATCGAGAAATTCTTCTTCGGAAAACTAGACACCGATGGCAAGAGCGCCGTCGAGCATTTCTCACATTTCAAGCTTC
>JAJXZC010000498.1 GCA_021780275.1 Pseudomonadota bacterium | reverse complement strand
CCGGCCTGATCGGCGCATGGGGCATCCAGACGGTCGGCGCGCATAATCTCGGTTACATCGGCGCGATGATGACGCTCGCCGCGGTCGGGATCGCAGAAGTAGCGACTTGGCGCATCAACGTTTCGAATGCCAAGCGTACAAATAGCGCGCTCGCATCAGCGTAAACTCACGAGAGATCGTCGATCCCCGTCTGGAGTCTCAGGCGGGGATCGACAGAAAGCCCGCTCCTCGTCATCTCGCAAAAGTCGTGCTGTCGACCCGATCACTCTCGTCCGTCGACTTATAAGGACCGCGCAATTGCGCGCTCAAGCGTCACGATGCGCGGCGTCGGATCCAAACCTTACGTTCGCACGCCAACGGGGAGATGCCTGACACATTATTGTAAATAAGCAAACCTATCGTTTATTGTCACATTATCTTCAATGGTGGTTCTTGGAGCGATATTGTTGGCTGTTCCCAACGAGACTACCGGCCTGCGCCGAGATCATCGCCCCGCATGAATGGTTCGAGCAGCCCTCGATCGTCACCATGAAAGGCGGCCTGTGGGAGGCCAAAGGCTGGGATGACGCGCAAGATGCCGCGTCGGCCACGTGAGCAGCGATCATCCAGGCTTCTCAGTTAACGCAGCAATCGCAGAATGAGAGAATAGCCCGCTGCCACAGCCGATCACGACTGATCGGTTCGCCAGCCGATTTTCGGGACATGAGCCGCGCCCTGCCAAGGCGGAGGCCGCCACGGCCAAGCTTGGCCGCCCTTATAGCTTAGGTCGAGCTGGGCCGCCGGAACCTTGTGCGCGTCCATTCGTTTAATTACGGGCGCGTGTAGGCGCACCAAAGCAAAACCTTAAGCGGCAGAGCGGAGTATTCGATGGCACCGAAGGCAGGGGCGCCCGTCAGGAAAAGCTCTGAGCGTGGTTCAGATCGTTTTCCGGCCGCCATCGAGGGCTCGGAAGAGCAAGTCTCGGAAACGGATTCCGCGAAGCTTCTGCGCGCTTTGCAGGCCATGCGGTCGGGCGATTTCAGCGCGCGCCTGCCGGGCGACTTGACGGGGCTCAGCGGAAAGATCGCCGACGTTTTCAACGACATTATCGCTGCGAACCAGCAGATGGCGGCGCAATTGGCGGCGGTCGGCGAGGCGGTCGGCCGCGATGGGCGAATCCGCACGCGCGTGCGTTTCGGCATTTCGACCGGCGCCTGGGCCGACATGGAAAATTCGGTCAATACGCTGATCGATGATCTGCTGTGGCCGACGACGGCGGTGACCCGCACCATTTCCGCGGTGGCCAAGGGCGACTTGCTTCAACCGGTCCGGCTCGACGTCGATGGCCGCCCGCTGAAGGGCGAGTTCCTGCGCTCCGCCACGATCGCCAATGCGATGATCGAACAATTATCGGTCTTCACCTCGGAGGTGACGCGCGTCGCCCGCGAAGTCGGGACGGACGGCAAGCTCGGCGGGCAGGCCAAGGTCAAAAACGCAACCGGCGTTTGGAAGGACTTGACCGAATCCGTCAATTCCATGGCCTCGAATCTAACCGGCCAGGTTCGCAATATCGCAGAGGTGACGATCGCGGTCGCATCCGGCGACCTTTCCAAAAAGATCACGGTCGATGTGCGCGGCGAAATTCTGCAGCTCAAGGAAGCCATCAATACGATGGTCGATCAGCTTCGCTCCTTCGCCTCCGAGGTCACGCGCGTCGCCAAGGAAGTCGGAACCGAGGGGCGGCTTGGCGGCCAGGCCCAAGTTCCCGGCGTTGCCGGCACATGGAAAGATCTGACCGACAACGTGAACTTGATGGCCTCCAATCTTACGGCGCAAGTTCGCAATATCGCAGAAGTCTCGACCGCGATCGCCAATGGCGACCTCTCGAAGAAAATTACCGTCAACGTCAGCGGCGAAATTCTCGAGCTGAAAGAAACCATCAATACGATGGTCGATCAGCTCAACGCCTTCGCCTCAGAGGTGACGCGCGTCGCGCGCGAGGTCGGCACCGACGGCCGGCTCGGCGGTCAAGCGGAGGTGCCCGGCGTTGCCGGCACGTGGAAGGATTTGACCGATAGCGTGAATTCGATGGCCGGCAATCTGACGGCTCAGGTGCGCAACATTGCCGAAGTCTCGACTGCCATCGCCAACGGAGACTTGTCGCGCAAGATCACGGTCGATGTCCGCGGCGAAATCCTTCAATTGAAGGAAACGCTGAACACGATGGTCGACCAGCTCAATCGGTTCGCGTCGGAAGTCACGCGCGTCGCCCGCGAGGTCGGCACCGAGGGCAAGCTCGGCGGCCAAGCCGTCGTTCCGGGCGTCGCCGGAACCTGGAAGGATCTGACTGAGAACGTCAATTCGATGGCGTCGAATCTGACCGGACAGGTGCGCAACATTGCGGCGGTGACGACCGCCGTCGCGCGCGGCGATCTCTCCCGGAAAATCACGGTCAACGTCAGTGGCGAAATTCTGGAACTGAAAAACACCATCAATACGATGGTGGACCAGCTCAATGCCTTCGCCGGCGAAGTGACGCGCGTGGCGCGCGAAGTCGGGACCGAAGGAAAACTCGGCGGCCAGGCGCAGGTGCCCGGCGTTGCCGGCACGTGGAAGGACCTCACCGACAACGTCAATTCGATGGCCGGCAACCTCACCGCCCAGGTCCGA
>JAJXZC010000521.1 GCA_021780275.1 Pseudomonadota bacterium | reverse complement strand
GGCCAGGGAACTGCGCCCGTTTCGTTGAAGCTGGCGCGCGAGAAGGCCGAGATTGTCCGCGACAAGCTGGCGCGCGGCGTCGATCCGCGCAGCGACATGCGGCAGGCCCGCGTGGTCACGTTCCGGCACTGCATGGAACAGCTTCTTTCCTCGAAATCCGACGGTTGGACGAACGATAAGCATAGAGCGCAGTGGGAAATGACGCTTCGCGATTACGCGAAGCCGCTGCATGACCTGCCTGTGGCCACGATCGCGATGGGCGATGTCAAGGATTGCCTGGCGCCGCACTGGCAGGAACGCCCGGAAACTGCCAACCGGCTCCGCTCGAGGATCGAGGCCGTCATGGACTACGCGATAGCCCACGAATGGCGATCCAGCGGCAATCCAGCGCGCTGGAAGGGCCTCCTGGACAAGGTAATGCCCACACGTCAGCGGCTAACTCGCGGGCACCACGCGGCGCTAGCATATGGCGACGCCGCAACGATGGTCAAAAAGCTCCGGCAATCGTCTGGCGTCGCGGCGCGCGCGGTTGAGTTTTTGACCCTGACGGCGGCGCGCTCTGGCGAGGTTCGCGGCGCGACTTTCGCCGAGATCGATACCAAGCAGAAACTTTGGACGGTGCCGGCAGAGCGGATGAAGGCTGGTCGCGAGCACGTGGTACCTCTGACCGACCGTGCACTCGCGATCGTCGAGGTCATGCGCCAGCGCGCGACCGGCGAGCTCATTTTTGGCGGCGATGTCGACAAGCGGCCAATCAGTGACACCGCGATGGTCAAGGCATTGCGTCTTGCCTCGCCCGACAAGGCTGCGACGCTGCATGGTTTGCGCAGCATGTTTCGGGATTGGTGCGGCGAGGAGACCAACTTTCCGCGCGAGCTCGCGGAGTGGTCGCTGGCGCACCTGGTCGGCAACGCTGTTGAGCGCGCCTACCGTCGCGGCGACGCGCTCGCGAAGCGCCGGAAGCTGATGGAAGCGTGGGCAAGTTATTTGGATAAAACCAGAGGAGGGTAAATTGGTTGATCTGAAAAGTTATCGGCGAACGATCAAAGCCGGGAGTAGGCCAAACGCAATACGAGGACGGGTCTTGATTGTCGCGCGGGACAAAGGTTTGCCGGATGTCGATATTGAGCGCGCTTTGAAGGCGACCGAACACATGAAGTCGAATTCGCGCGCGTGGCGGGCCCGCGGCGGCTTTCATCTAAGCGACTTCGCGGGCAAGCATGGCATCAGCCTGGATTGGTTGTTCTGGGGTGATATTCGTGGTCTAGCGCTGATGACGCGCTCTCCTGGGAGGTTCGCACGATGAGTGGCGAAGATTTCTCGATATTCGTCGAGAACAACGAATTGCAGGACGTCGGTTTGCCGCCGATGTCGCCGGAAGAACGTGCGGCCCGTATCGCGGCGGTGCTTCGCGGCGGGCATCCATCGCCTGGATTTTGCCGGATGCTGGCGCTCATGCTTGACGGCAAGGAGCACTACACGCCGTTTATATTGACGTTGCGCAGAAGGGGGCGCGGGCAGCCGGCGAAGTCAAACTCTGAGCTAGGAAAGGCGACGATCGCGGCGGTCGATGGGGCTCCTCACGGCCATCAGAAAAGACGGATAGCCGAGGTTGCAAAAAAGTTCGGGGTGACCCCGCGGGCAGCCGAAAAGGCAATGAGCGATCAGCTGAGGCAGGAAAAAATGCGTCGGCTTCTGGAGGGCGTCGGCGGACCTTCTTTGTCAGCTTGGTCCAAGATCGAGTTAGCTGTCCTTCCAGTGGACGAAATTCTTGATCGGTCGGACGGTCCTGAGGATTAAAGCGAAAAGAATTAGCAGAATAAGTTTCGGTCAACTCTTGTTGCAGCCCGGATCGCCGGGATTATTAAGGACGACCATTCCAACCAAAAAGGAATGGTTCCAATGTCCGACCAAACTCAACCTTCCCTTGTTTCACTTAATGGTGCCTGTGAGATCACCTCGCTGTCGCGCACCATGATCAATCGCCTGCGCGCCGAAGGTAGATTTCCCAAAGCTGTCGAAGCCGGAGAGCGCCGCATCGCATTCGTGCGCGATGAGGTTCATGCATGGGTGAAGGCCCGCATCGCGGCTCGCGACGGAAGCAAGCCGGAATGAGGGTCATCTACTGTGGCCTTCAATCTCGACGATCTCAAAGACCGCAACCCCGTCGCCGAAGTCGCGGCGCGATACACAACGTTGCATCGCGTCGGCCGGCGCCTGGGTGGGGCTTGTCCGATCTGCGGCGGCGATCCTCGAAAGGGTCGCTTCGAAGTCATGGACAACGAGACTTGGACTTGCGCCGTCTGCAACAAGGGTGGCGACGTCATCCGGCTCGTTGAGCTGGTCGAAGGCGTCGATTTCAAGACCGCCGTCGCGCGACTGGGCGGCGCTGCGGAGCTCGACCAGGCGCAGGCTGCCAAGCTTGCCAAGAAGCGCGCGCAAGCGCGGGCAACTCGCGAAGCTGCCGAGGAGCGGCGCCGCGAGACCGAGCGGAAAAAGCTTCACGAAAACTGGAAGCTTTCCGAGCTCGTCAATGGCACGGTCGCGCAGCTGTACCTCGAGGGCAGGGGGCTGCTGTTGCCGCCGTTAACGGGCCTGCGGTTTGTCGCTGCTGCGCCGTATCACAACGGCGGGGCGCGCAAGCTTCACAGCGG
>JAJXZC010000723.1 GCA_021780275.1 Pseudomonadota bacterium | reverse complement strand
TTCAGCCGAGCGGCGGCGGCGCCAACGTCAATCCGACGACGTTCAATTCCTTCAACGTCTTCATCCTGAAGGGCGACGGCGCGACCGGCATGGGCGCCATCTTCGATTCCCTCATGGTCGGCAATAGCGACGAGCCGGATGCGCTTTACGGGCTCGTCGCCAAGAAAATCTGGGCTTCAGCGGATAAGCTCACCTACCGCTTCTTCCTGCGCAAGGAAGCGCGGTTCCATGACGGCACGCCGCTGACTGCCCATGATGTGGTCTTTTCGCTCAATATTTTGAAAGAGCAAGGCCACCCGGCCATTGCCCAATCCTTGCGCGACCTCGAAAGTACCATGGCGGAAGCCGATGATATCGTGCGCGTGACCTTGAAGAAGGGGCACAGCCGCGAGGCAATCCTGGCGGTTGCCGGCCAGCCGATCTTTTCCGCCGCCTATTATGGCAAACATGCCTTCAACGAGACGACGCTGGAGCCGACGCTCGGCTCCGGGCCCTATAAGGTGGCAAGTTTCGACGCGGGCCATTTCATCGCCTTCGAACGCGTCGCCGATTATTGGGGCAAGGACGTGCCGGCCAATGTCGGGCAGAACAATTTCGATACCATCCGCTACGAATATTTTGCCGATCGCAAAGTCGCCTTCGAAGCGTTCAAGGCCGCGGTCTTCACCTTCCGCGAAGAATTCACCTCTGCGGTCTGGGCCACGCAATATAACTTCGCCGCAGTGAAGGACGGCCGCGTCAAGCGCGAGACTTTGCCCGATCAATTGCCGCTCGGCACCCAGGCCTGGTTCCTCAACGTCCGGCGCGAGAAGTTCAAGGACATTCGCGTTCGCGAGGCGCTCGAACAGTGCTTCGATTTCGAATGGACCAATCGCAACATCATGTACGGCCTTTACAGCCGCACGGTCTCCTATTTCCAGAATTCGCCGATGATGGCGAGCGGCAAGCCGTCGGCGCAAGAACTTGCGATCCTCGCACCGTTCAAAGCCAAATTGCCGGCTGCGGTTTTCGGCGATGTGCCGGTGCCGCCGGTTTCGGACGGCTCGGGCGAGGACCGCGCGCTGCTGCACAAGGCCAACGACCTTCTGCTTGCCGCCGGCTGCAAACGCGATGGTGACAATCTGCTGCTGCCGGACGGCAAGCCCTTCGAAATCGAATTTCTCGATTTTGACAATGCGCTGGAACCGCATACGGCGCCCTTCATCCGTAATCTCAATCTTCTCGGCATCACCGCCCGCTTCCGTGTCGTCGATCCGGCGCAGTATAAGGAGCGCACCGACAATTTCGATTATGACGTCGTCACATCGCGCTTCGGCCTCGGGCTGACTCCGGGCGAGGCGATGCGCGCCTATTTCGGCTCGCAGGTCGCGAACGTCCCCGGCTCCTATAATATCTCGGGCATTGCCGATCCGGTCATCGACGCCTTGATCGAAGAGGCACTGACCGTCGATACGCGCGAGAAGCTCACTTACATCTGCCGCTGCATCGATCGCATCCTGCGTGCCGGTCATTATTGGGTGCCGATGTGGAACAAGCCCAATCATCTCGTTGCTTATTGGGACTTGTTCTCACGGCCCGCGCGCAGCGCAAAATACGACATCGGCGTCGTTTCGACCTGGTGGTACGACACCGCGAAGGCGGCGCGCGTGCAGCTTCCCGGCCATTGATATGCTCGCCTATATCGTCCGCCGAATCCTTCTGATGATTCCGACGATCTTCGGCATCCTGCTCATCTCTTTCGTCATCGTGCAATTTGCGCCCGGCGGCCCGGTCGAACGTATTCTCGCGCAATTGCAGGGCCTCGAGACCAATGCGACGGCGAATTTCACCGGCGGCGCGGATACGCGGGCGGGAGGCGGCGGCGCGGCGGACTATGGCTCACGCTATCGCGGCGCCCAGGGGCTCGATCCGAAATTCATCGCTGAGCTCGACAAGCAATTCGGTTTCGACAAGCCGGCGCCGGAACGCTTCTGGATCATGGTGAAGGATTACCTGCGCTTCGACTTCGGCAAATCCTATTTTCGCGATACTTCGGTTCTTGAACTGATCAAGGAGAAGCTGCCGGTCTCGATCTCGCTCGGCCTGTGGATGACGCTCATCTCTTATCTTATCTCGATTCCGCTCGGCATTGCGAAGGCGGTGCGCGACGGTTCCCGTTTCGATATCTGGACGTCGAGCATCATCATCGTCGGCTATGCCATTCCGAGCTTTCTTTTCGCGATCTTTCTGATCGTGCTTTTTTGCGGCGGCTCATTTTGGCAGATCTTTCCGTTGCGCGGCTTGACCTCGGAAAATTTCGACACCTTGTCGCTGATTGGCAAGATCAAGGATTACTTCTGGCACATCACCTTGCCGGTGACGGCGCTGACACTCTCGGCCTTCGCCACCGTTACGTTTCTCACCAAAAACTCGTTTCTTGACGAGATTCGCAAACAATATGTCCTCACCGCGCGGATGAAGGGCCTGAGCGAAGGCCGCGTTCTCTACGGCCATGTTTTTCGCAACGCGATGATGATTGTCGTCGCTGGATTCCCTGGCGCCTTCATCAACGCCTTTTTCGGCGGCGCGCTGCTGATCGAGACGATCTTCTCGCTCGATGGACTTGGCCTGTTGTCCTATGAATCGGTCATCAACCGCGACTATCCCGTGGTCTTCG
>JAJXZC010000252.1 GCA_021780275.1 Pseudomonadota bacterium | reverse complement strand
GAACGGCGACTACCACATCCATTGGCTCGAGAATTACCTCAAGACCCAGGATTGATGCGCGGGCGGCCCTCGCTCCATTCGGACATCAGCGTCAACGACAGGAACATCGCCAGCCGCTGGCTCCTGAGCAGGTTCAACAAGGTGTTGTGCCCGCGCTCGTGAACGGGGCACAGCACCAGCGGCAGGCGCTTGCCGAGGTCCGTTGCCGCGTCGCGGTCTCTCTCGTTCAGCTCGGAGAAGACACCCAGCAGCTCCGGACGCCCGCGCCCGCCGGAAATCGCCTCCCTGAATTTCGGATCGTCGAGTACGTCCTTCCACAGAACGGGATTGAACGCCGCGCCCCCCACGGATACGCCGCGGTCGAAATGGAGATAGACCGCGGCGAGCAGCGCCGGCAGCCCTCCGGCGCTGGTTCCGAAAGCGACACTCCGCCGATAGCCCGTCTTGCGGATGACCGCATCCAGCGCCGAAACAAACCCCGGAAAATCGGTCGCAAGCCCCGGCACGCCCTCATTGTATCCGGCGGGTCCCCGGTGTGGGATCAGCAGCAGATCGGCCTCGGCTGCGTTGAGATGCTGAAGCAGAACGGATACGGGCATCATCAGCCGCGCCGCGCCGCCGGCAAATCAGACGATCAGCGTCTTCGTCTCTTGAGGCCGTCCATCCGTATAGAGATAAAGGTTCGGGCCCACCTTCCTTCGGAAATAGGGCTCAGGTTTCGCCTTGCCGCTCAGGGAGTAGAAATCGTGCAGCGCACCGATCCATCGGACACCGGACGTCTCGCCAAAGCGTTCCGGAATGAGCGCCGCCAGCTCGCTGACCTCGCCCGGCGTGGCGCGCGCCTCGATCGCGATATGCAGCCGATTGAAGTCGTTGAGCTTCGCGCATCGCCCGATCTGCCGCTCGTACAACTTTCTCATAGATAACCCTTGATGAGCGAAGCGAGTCCTTCGACGGATGTGATGCCCTCCAGCTCGTTGGGCGTGACCTCTACGCCGAAATTGAGTTCCAGATAAATGCAGAACTCCATGCGGGCAAGGCTGTCGATTTCGAGATCGTCCAGACTTATGTCGACCTTACCGGCGAGAAACGCCTCACGGTCGGGGTGATCGTCGATGCCGATCGCATTGGCCTGGGTAAGCGCTTCGACGACGATGCCACTAACTTCCATTGCGTTCACTTCGGTCGCTCCGCGCCGGATGCCTTGCCGCTCCGGGCAATGCCGGCCGCGAGTTCGGTCTTCAGAACCTTGCCCATCGCGTTTCTCGGCAGAACGTCAACGAACACAATCTTTCGCGGCCCCCTCACACCCAGTTTCTCCTTCGCATAGAGGAGCAGCGCTCGTTCCGTCAACCGCGCCCCCCTCCGCCGGTTCGATCGCCACGACCGGAATCTGCCCATGGATTTTCGATTTGACCGGAAAGGCCGCTGCGGCGGCGATTTCGGGATGGGCCTCGAACACTCGCTCGATTTCGCCCGGATAGATGTTGATGCCGTTCATGATCATCATGTCGTCCGAGCGTCCATGAACGATCAACTGCCCTTCCGGCGTGAAGGAACCGAGATCGCCCGGTCGAGGCAATCATGTGCACACGGCCGCTCCCATCGTAACAGGCGAAGCTCGGCCGGAGCTACCCGCGAGAGGCGCGGCCGGTTCCGCTTCACATCCGCGCGCCGACATGCTTATGGTTCCGGGAATTGGCCGAAACGACCGGGGAGATGCGGGACCTTCATGAGCAACATTGACACCGATGTGCTCCTGCGTGCTTACGCCTTCGGCGTCTTCCCGATGGCCGAGGCCCGCGACGATCCGCAGCTCTACTGGATCGACCCGGAACGGCGCGGCATTCTTCCCCTCGATCGATTTCATCTGCCGAAACGGCTGCGGCGCACCGTGCGTGCCGGCGGGTTCGAGGTCAGGATCGACACCGCCTTCCGCGAGGTCATGCTCGGCTGCGCGGAAAGCGCGCCCGATCGCGAGGGCACATGGATCAACGATCGCATCGTCGATCTCTATGTCGAGCTCTTCGCGCGCGGCAATGCGCATTCGGTCGAGTGCTGGCGGGATGGCCGTCTGGTCGGTGGGCTCTATGGCGTCTCTCTCGGCGCCGCATTCTTCGGCGAGAGCATGTTCAGCCGCGAAACCGACGCGAGCAAGGTCGCCCTTGTCTATCTCGTGGCCCGCCTCCGTGCCGGCGGCTACAGGCTCCTCGACACCCAGTTCGTCACTTCGCATCTCGCGCAGTTCGGAACCGTCGAAATTTCACGCGATGAATATCGTCTGCGCCTGCATGAGGCGACGGCAGCGGCGGCGGATTTCTATTGCTTGCCGCTCGATGCCGATCCCGAAGCCGTCTTGCAGGTGTTGAGCCACACATCATAGACGGGATGCTCGAGCGCGTTGAGCCCCGGGCTCTCGGCGAACATCCACCCCTTGAAGATAGGCTGGGGTTCGATCTGCCCGTTTTCGAGATTGATCTGCCGGATTTCGACATAGGCCGCCGTCTTGGGCGGATCTTCCGGCGGGTTCTTGTCGCAGGCCCTGACCGTCACCTCCAGCCCGCCGAAACGCTTCGGCTTGCCGACTTCCGCGTCGAACTTCGTCACCGTCGCCGTCACCTTGTCGAGGCCGCTGAAAGCTGCGACCGGAAACGGAT
>JAJXZC010000142.1 GCA_021780275.1 Pseudomonadota bacterium | reverse complement strand
CTGATCCATGAAGACGACGCGGTCGGCGACTTCGCGGGCGAAGCCCATTTCGTGGGTGACGCAGATCATGGTCATGCCGTCATTGGCGAGGCCCACCATGACGTCGAGGACTTCCTTGATCATCTCGGGGTCGAGCGCCGAGGTCGGCTCGTCGAAGAGCATGATCTTCGGGTTCATGCAGAGCGCGCGGGCGATGGCGACGCGCTGCTGCTGGCCGCCGGAAAGCTGGCCCGGATATTTCAGCGCCTGCTCGGGAATGCGGACGCGCTCAAGAAAGCGCATGGCCGTCGCCTCCGCCTCTTCCTGCGGCTGCTTGCGGACCCAAATGGGCGCGAGCGTGCAGTTCTCAAGCACCGTCATATGCGGAAAGAGATTGAACTGCTGGAAGACCATGCCGACTTCGCGGCGCACTTCGTCGATGCGTTTCAGGTCTTCGGTGAGTTCGATGCCATCGACCGCGATGCGGCCCTTGTCATGCGCTTCCAGCCGGTTGATGCAGCGGATCAGTGTCGACTTGCCTGAGCCGGACGGGCCTGCGATGACGATGCGCTCGCCCTCCGCCACCGACAGGCTCACATCCTTCAGCACATGAAAGTCGCCATACCACTTGTCGACATGTGCGATCTCGATGATGGGTGATTTTGTCATGACCCCTTACCTCACCCTGCCCTTGTTGAGCCGGCGCTCCATGAAGGCGGAATAGCGCGACATGCCGAAGCAGAAAACCCAGTAGACGAAGGCCGCGAACACATAGCCGGTCGCGGCCCCCTGCGGCGTCGACCAGTGCATGTCGCTAAGCTGCACGCGCACCTGACCCAGAAAATCGAAGAGCCCGACGATCAGCACCAGCGTCGTATCCTTGAAGAGGCCGATGAAGGTGTTGACGATGCCGGGAATGACATGGCGCAGCGCCTGCGGCAGCACGACGAGGCCCATGGTCTGCCAATAGCTGAGGCCGAGCGCACGCGCCGCCTCCACCTGGCCGCGCGGCACGGCCTGCAATCCGCCGCGCACGACTTCCGCCATGTAGGCCGACGAGAAGAGCGCCACGCCGACAAGGCAGCGCAGCAGATTGTCGAGATGAAGCCCGCGCGGCAGGAAGATCGGCAGCATCACGCTCGCCATGAACAGCACCGTAATGAGCGGCACGCCGCGCCAGAACTCGATGAAGATGGTGGAGAGCGTACGGATGACCGGCATTTCCGAACGCCGCCCAAGCGCGAGCAGAATGCCGAGCGGGAACGAGGCCACGATGCCGGTGATGGCGACGATGAGCGTGACGAGAAGCCCACCCCAGAGATCCGTATCGACGCCGATCAATCCCGGCCTGTCGCCGGAGATCAGCACGATCGCGATCATCGGCCATGCGACGACGAGATAGCCGAGATTCCAGAGCTTCGCGGGTACGCGCGGAATGAGCATGGGAACGAGGCCCGCAAGGCCGAGCAGAAAGGCTATATCGACTCGCCAGCGCAAGTCCGCCGGATAGCGGCCATAAATGAACTGGTCGAGATTGGCGAAGATAAAGGGCCAGCAGGCGCCCTTGTCCGGCCCGAGGCAGGCGGTGCGATCCCCTCCATGCCAGACCGCGCTGAAGAAGGCCCAATCGATGAAGGGCGGCAGCGCGCGCCAGAGGACATAGAGCACGAGAAGCGTGAGCCCCGTGTTCCACCAGTTGGAGAAGAGGTTGCGCCGCAGCCATTTCATCGCCCCGGTCATGTCAGCGCTCCACGATGGCGACGCGCGCATTGTAGAGGTTCATCGCCAGCGACGTCGCGAGGCTGATGACGAGATAGACGCCCATGGTGATGGCGATGACCTCGATCGCCTGCCCCGTCTGGTTGAGCACGGTGCCCGCAAAGACCGAGACGAGATCGGGATAGCCGATAGCGACCGCGAGCGATGAGTTTTTCGTCAGGTTCAGGATCTGGCTCGTCAGTGGCGGGATGATCACGCGCAGGGCTTGTGGAATGACGACGAGGCGAAGCGTCTGCCAGTTGGAAAGGCCGAGCGCATGGGCCGCTTCCGTCTGGCCGCGTCCGACCGACTGAATGCCCGCCCGCACGATTTCCGCAATGAAGGCAGCCGTATAGAGCGCAAGGCCGAGCAGCAACGCCAGAAACTCTGGCAGCAACCGCCAGCCCCCCGTGAAATCGAACTTGCCCATTGCCGCATGGTCGATCGTGAAGGGCGCGCCGCCGATCAACCAGACGAGCCCTGGAAGAACAATAATGCTAACGGTGTTAACAATGCTCGCCGGAAAGCGCTCGCCCGTCGCCATGCGCCGCGCCTTCGCATATCGCGCGACGAAGAACGACGCGACGATGGCGAGCAGCAACACGGCGAGAAAGGCCGGACTCGTTCCCGTCAGCCCGACGCCCGGCATGACGATGCCGCGATTGCTGAGAAAGACGCCCGGCAGCAGCGTCAGGCTCTCGCGAGGGCCGGGCAGCGGCTGGAGGATGGCGAAATACCAGAAGAAGAGCTGCAGCAGCAGCGGGATATTCCGCAGCGTCTCCACATAGACAGCTGCGAGCTTCGCGACGAGCCAGTTCGACGACAGGCGCGCGATCCCCACGGCAAAGCCGAGCGCGACCGCCAGCATCGTGCCCAATGCGGCGACGAGCAGCGTGTTGCAGAGGCCGACGAGAAAGGCA
>JAJXZC010000331.1 GCA_021780275.1 Pseudomonadota bacterium | reverse complement strand
TCGCGACGCCGTCGACTGGTTGATGAAAGGCATTCAGCCGCAACTGGCCGACCTCCTGCCAGGTCTGACCGTCACCGTCGCTGGCGATGCGCCTGAGCGGATCGCGGCGCGCCTGATCGCGTCGGATCTTGACTGGAGGGGCTATGTCGAGGATCTCCGCGACCTTTACGAAGATGCGACGATCGCCGTCGCGCCCTTGCGGGGCGGCAGCGGAACGAAGGTCAAGGTTCTGGAAGCATGGCTCTATCGGCGGGCTGTCGTGGCGACCAGCCATGCTGTTCGGGGCCTCGGCGTCGTTCCCGGCCAGCATGCATTGGTGGCCGACAGTACGGAGGAAATGGTCGATGCCTGCCGCCGCCTGATCGAGGATCAGCCCTTGCGGGAGAGGATCGCGGCGGAAGGCCACGCGCTGCTTCTGTCGCGCTACATGATTTAGTCGGAGAGCTTTCTTGATCCCCCGTATCATTCATCAGACTTGGAAGTCGGACCTTATTCCCGAGGCGTTCCAGGCGTGGTGCGATAGCTGGTCCGATCTCAATCCTGCTTGGGACAGGCAGATGTGGTCCGACCGCCGCCTGCTCGAATTTGTTGCCGAGCATTATCCCGATTTTCTGGAGCTTTATTGTTCCCTGCCGTCGGGCGTCATGCGCGCAGACGCGGGCCGCTACATGCTGCTGCATCATTTCGGCGGTCTCTACGCCGATATCGACACGGAATGTCTCGGCTCCCTCGATGCGATAGAGGCAGAGACGCGGATCGTTCTCAGCCTTGAGCCCTCGACGCATTGGCACCCGATCGCAAGCCAGCGCGGCATGCCATACCTCGTTTTCAACGGGATCATGGCGAGTCCTGCCCGCCATCCATTCTGGCTGCATGTTCTTGAGCTTATGCGGCGGAACTTTTGTGCCCGCAATGTCATCGACGCGACCGGGCCCTGCCTCCTCACAGCGGCGCAGCTCTCATTCCCGGATCGCTCCGCAATACGTCTCGCCCCGTCGCCGCTCTTCAATGGTCGCGACCGTCATGGCAATGAGCCGGATAGTGCTGATGGCGCGGAACGCATCGCGCGGCATCACTGGGCTGGAACCTGGTTGAAAAAGCCGAGCAAGCACCCGGTCCTGAACACGCTGAAGAAGGAGTTCCGCCGCCTCCGCTATCTGCTGACGCGCGGCGACCGTCTGGACCCCGTTCGCACGCGCGCCGCCGTCGATCAAAAGGCGGTCAAGGCTGCGCCATCCACTGGCGAAAACATCGCGATCCTGATTCCGCTTCGCGATGCTGCGCAGCATGTCGCGCCCTGTCTTGCGCAGATCGCGCGGCTCGACATTCCGCCGGAGCGGATCAAGCTCGTCTTTTGCGAGGGGGACAGCAAGGATGACAGCTGGGAGAGGCTCAACGCTCTCGTTGCGCCAATCCGCTCGAAATATCGCGATGTGATCCTGCTGCAGAAGTCGGTGGGAACGCGCTTTGCCCATTCGGTCCGTTGGAAGAACCATGTTCAGAGAGCGCGCCGCGGCGGAATTGCGAAAATCCGCAATCATCTAATCGAGCACGGAATCGACGCGTCGGATGACTGGGCGCTGTGGATCGATATCGATGTCTGGCGGTATCCCTCCGACGTCGTCTCACGCCTGAAGACGACCGGTGCGCGAATTGCCGTTCCGCATTGCGTGCTGCGGTCCGGCGGCCCCTGTTTCGATTACAACACCTTCATCACGGTCAATGCCGAACGCGACCACGCCTATTACCGCGACCTGCAGTATGGCGTTTACATGCCTCCCGTGACACGTGGCCGAAGGCTTTATCTCGACGACCTGCGCCATAGCGAGGTTGTGCCGCTCGACTCGGTGGGGGGGGCGATGCTCCTCGTCGACGCGGCTCTCCATCGGGGCGGGCTCCGTTTTCCTGAAGTGCCCTATGAGGGTTTGATCGAAACCGAAGGCTTCGGGCGCCTGGCGAGGGACCTTGGAATCCACATAGCGGGGCTGCCAAATGTCGAAGTTCTCCACGTTCCCTGGTGAGGGGGCCCGGAGTCGTCGTTTATTTCTCCGCAAATGGGGCTTTGCGTCCGGGCTCAAATATCCTATTTAACAGCCGATAGGGCGGGTACCGTATTTAATAACGGTTATTTCATGTAAATAAGGTCCGCCACGCGGAAAGAATGCATATGCTCGACGATCTCATTGCCATAGCCCTGAAAGCCGGCGCCGCGATCATGCCGATCTATGAGCGGTTCGACGCTGCTTCAGTCGCGACCAAGGGGGACGGTTCGCCCGTCACCGCCGCTGACGAGGCCGCCGAGGCTGTGATCCTCGCCGAGCTGGCGCGGGTTGCGCCCGGCATTCCGGTGGTCGCCGAGGAGTCGGTCGCCGCCGGCAAATGCCCTGCAACGGGCAGCCGCTTCTTTCTGGTCGATCCGCTCGACGGCACCAAGGAGTTCATCAGCCGCAACGGCGAGTTCACGGTCAATATCGCGCTGATCGAGAATGGCCGTCCGGTGCTCGGCGTCGTCTACGCGCCGGCCATTGGTGACATTTATGCAGGCGGCGAGGGCCAGGGCGCGCGCGCGGCCAAGGTCGAGAACGGCATCGTCGGCCCGTGGCGGAAGATTGCCGTGCGGGCCTGCACCGGCTCCGGCATCAGTGTGCTCGCCAGCC
>JAJXZC010000666.1 GCA_021780275.1 Pseudomonadota bacterium | reverse complement strand
CAACGCTCGGAATGTGTCGTGGCGCAAAGATCAGGCATCGCGCCCTGTCCTCGATTGACTCGATCAGTGGATCGCGTATATAAAGTAGGCGTGAGTCAAGTTCAAGTACGGATAGTTTTGGTGCTTATCTGGCGGAGGGCGGGTTGAGCTGGGGCGTTGCACAAAGGCTTGAATTCATTGAGTTCAGGTTGTTTTGGGAAGGCTCCATCAACCGCGCCGACCTTGTGGGGTTTTTCGGCATTTCGGTTCCGCAAGCGTCTAAGGACTTAGCGCTCTATCAAGAGCGTGCCCCGGGCAACCTGGAGTACGACAAGCGCAGCAAGCGCTATGTGGCTGCGGACGAGTTCGTCCTGCGGTTTCTCAATCCCGATCCCTATGTCTATCTTTCGCAGCTTCGCTCGGTCGCCGACGGAGCGGTGCCGGCCCATGATTCGTGGATTGCTGGGCCGCCTTCGGCCGATGCTGCGCTGACGCCCAAACGGGACATCGACCTCGAAGTCCTGCGCCGGGTTCTCGATGCCGTGCGCCGCGGGACCTCAATCGAGATCTACTACCAATCCATGAATAGCAAGCGACCCGACCCGATCTGGCGACGGATCACACCACACGCTTTCGGGTACGATGGATTTCGCTGGCATGTACGGGCGTATTGCCATCTCGATAGTAAGTTTAAGGATTTTCTGCTGCCGCGTATTCTGGAGGTGCGCGGCAAGGATAGGCCCGGATTAACGGGCGACGCCGATTGGCATTGGAACAACTACTTCGATGTCATCATCGGTCCGCACCCCGATCTGACGGAAGGTCAAAAACAAGTAGTTGGCAAGGATTACGGCTTCGATCATGGGAGGGGCGTGCTGCCGGTGCGATATGCGATGCTGTTCTACGTTCTCAAGCGTCTCGGCTTGCTTGGGGACGCGACAAAACTTAGCGCGCGCACCCAGCATATCGTTACGCTGAATCGCAAGGAGACCGAGGCCGCGCTCGAGACTGCGGAGGTGCAGCTGTGAGCGTGATCAGGGGGAGCGCACGCTAATGTCGGCGAGGCTTGAGGACATCAAGAACGGCGCATCCGTGCGCGGCGTGGCATCGGCGCAGTCCGTGCAGATCGTGTCCGTCGATTGGATCGGCGATCAGGCGATCAACGTCGTATTCCGCGATCATAACGGCGCGGTTGCGGAGACGGTACTCTATCGAGACGACGGGCATCGGCTCGAGGTTGAGCAGAGTGGTCGTCCCTGGACGTTCGATGCCGATGGCGAGCTCCTGCGCTTGGTGACGGAAGCCAATCGCATCAAGCTGGCGCATTACTTCGACCCGTATCTCGCCATCCACACGAGCCTGGTTGATCCGCTGCCGCATCAGATTTCCGCCGTGTATGGCGAGATGCTGCCGCGCCAGCCGCTGCGCTTCCTCCTCGCGGACGACCCCGGTGCCGGCAAGACGATCATGGCCGGTCTGTTCATCAAGGAGCTGATCGCCCGAAGCGACTTGGAACGCTGCCTGGTCGTCGCGCCGGGTAGCCTCGTCGAACAGTGGCAGGACGAACTCGGTCAGAAATTCAACCTAGAATTCGACATCCTCACCCGCGACATGATCGAGACGTCGCGCTCGGGAAATCCCTTCTCCGATCGGGATCGGCTGATCGTTCGCCTCGACGTGCTGGCGCGCAGCGAGGAGCTTCAGGAGAAGCTCATGAGCGCCCGCGAATGGGACCTGATCATCTGCGACGAAGCGCATCGCATGTCGGCCACCTATTTCGGCGGTGAGGTGAAATACACGCGCCGCTATCAAGTCGGCCAGAAGCTCGGTCAGATTTGCCGCCATCTGTTGCTCATGTCCGCGACGCCGCACAACGGCAAGGAAGAGGACTTCCAACTCTTCATGGCGCTCCTCTACGGCGACCGCTTCGAAGGTCGCTTTCGCGACGGGGTTCATTACGCCGATACCGAAGACATGATGCGGCGGTTGACCAAGGAAGAGCTGCTGCGTTTCGACGGGCGTCCGCTTTTTCCACCACGCCGGGCCCGCACTGTGAAGTATCAGCTCTCCGAGGGAGAGGCTGCCCTCTACACCGCCGTCACCGAATATGTCCGCAACGAGATGAACCGGGTGGAGCGGTTCGCCGAAGGCGACAACAAGAAGCGCAACAATGTGGGCTTCGCGCTTCAGATCCTACAACGGCGCCTCGCTTCCTCGCCGGCTGCGATTTACCAGTCACTGAAGCGCCGCCGCGAGCGCCTCGAAAATGAGCTTGCCGAGGCGCGGCTTGCGGCCAAGGGGCGGCGGGCCGGGATCGACGAGCCCGCCGTCAATCCCGACATGCTCGGCAACATCGAGGAATACGGGCAGGAGGAGATCGACGAGCTTGAGGACCTGATCTCGACCGGCGCGACGACGGCGGAGACCGTCGAGCAACTCGCCCTGGAGGTCGAGACGCTGAAGGGCCTCGAGTCGATGGCCTTGGGCGTATTGCGCTCAGGCGTCGATACGAAATGGACCCAGCTCAACCGTATTCTTGACGACGAGCTGATGATCGACGCGGCCGGCAATCGCCGGAAGCTGATCATCTTCACGGAGCCCAAGGACGCGCTCCACTATCTGCTGGAGAAGGTGCGAGCACGCCTGGGCAACCCCGAAGCGGTGGACGGGGTCCATGGCG
>JAJXZC010000094.1 GCA_021780275.1 Pseudomonadota bacterium | reverse complement strand
ACGACATCGTCTGGGTTGAGCCGGGCAGCATCAGATCAATCGCCGAAACCCGAATCCGCGATAGGGACTCATTCCTGATATCGGCCGCCGTGGTCAATAATGCTGTATTTACAAACATCTTTCAGGTTCTGGGGCTTTATGACGATAGCGAGTACGTCCATACGAATGCATTCGACGAGATCGGCTGGGAAAGCGGTCCTTTTGCGGCAAAGCTTCATCGTCACGCGCTCGACCTGATCGGTCGAAACCAGCTGTCTGCTTTACGGTTCGGGCCGCGCTTCCTTGCGCAGGTTCGTTTTTCGATCAACTGCATCTCCTGGCGCGGCGACATGTTTGCGACCTTCGCGGGGCAGGTTGACCGCGAGGAGGAGGAATATCTCACGGTTACCAAGCCATGCCGGATGGGTGCGATCAACCGGGTCGACGGTCAGGCCATCGTTTGTCACTTCGCATTCTACAGTCAGCGCGATTATCTCGATAAGACCGATATATTGGTGGGGTATATGAAACAGGTCGTCGACGCAGCCTGGATCGACGCGGCGCTTCGCGATTCCGTGGAGCGGGCCTTCCTGCTCGTCGAGGGATCGAACCGGGCGGCGATGGAGCCAAGCGTGACCAGGAGCCGCCCTCGATGGGGAATCTCGAACATCGTCAGTTCACTTCACATTCCATATCTGAGATTACGGCTCGAATGGATGAAACCCGATGATTACAAAAGGCGCTGGGCGCGGAAATTCAGAAAGTGGAATCTGATCCGCACCTCCGACGTTTAAACGGAAGGATTGATGTCTTTGTTCGGGGAATGCTGGCTGGTAAAAGGAAAATGTCATCTCAGGCAGGCGATTGTGTGCCGTGACATGTCGTCGATCGGGAGCAGGCAGGCATGAGTGACTACATCGTAGTAGGGGCGGGGTTGACCGGGGCCGTAATAGCCCGTGCGCTCCGCGATGCGGGCAGCAGCGTGCTGGTGCTCGACCGCCGCGCACATATCGCCGGCAATGTTCACGACCATGTGCATCCGAGCGGAATCAGCATCCACACTTACGGGCCGCATTACTTTCGCACCAATGACGACGATCTCTGGAATTTCGTCAACCGCTTTGCCCGATTCTACAAATACGAACCCGCGATCAAGTCGCTCGTCGATGGGCGACACGAAAACTGGCCGATTGCCGGAAGCTACATCCTGCGGACTGTCGGCAAGGATTGGCGGCCTGAATTCAACGGCACTCCGGCGAACTTCGAAGAGGCGGCGCTCGGCCTCATGCCGCGGCTGGTCTATGAGAAATTCGTGAAGGGCTACACGGAAAAGCAATGGGGCGTGCCGGCGACGGCCCTTTCGGCCGGGCTCGTCAAGCGTTTCGACGTGCGCGAAGACGACGAGCCGCGCCTCATGCGCCATGTCCATCAAGGCATTCCGGTGGAAGGCTATACCCGCATGGTCGAGGCCATGCTGGATGACATCCCGGTCCTCCTCGATACGGATTATCTGAAGCAGCGCGATGCGTTCAAGCCGCGCAAGGGCCTCGTTTTCACCGGCTCGATCGACGAGTTCTTTGGCTTCGACATGGGGCACCTCGTCTATCGCGGGCAGCGCCGCGTGCATGAATATTTTCCGGAAGCGGACCTGCAGCAACCCTGTGGCCAGGTGAACAATCCCGATCCGGTGAATGGCGATCACATTCGCACGCTCGAATGGAAGCACATGATGGAGTCCGTAGTGGCACGCAACATTCGCGGCACAGTGCTGACGCGCGAGATACCTTTCACACCCGGCGATCCGGCGGAATATGAGTATCCCTTCCCCGATCAGGCCAATAGCGACCTCTATGCGAGATATCGCGCCCGCGCGGCGGCGCTCAAGGATGTGCTGATTTGCGGTCGGCTGGGTGAATATCGCTATTACGATATGGATCAGGCCATTGCCCGGGCGCGCCTGCTGGCGCGACGCCTTATCGGGCAGACGGCGGTGGAGGAAGCGTCATGAAGAAGACTATTCTGGTCGTTGGCGGCGCCGGCTATATCGGCTCGCACATGGTATTGGCCCTGAAGGATGCGGGTTATGACGTCGTGGTCTTCGACAATCTGTCGCAAGGCCATGCGGATGCCGTGAGCGGTGCGCGTCTGGTTGTGGGCGATCTGCGCGCGCCGGAGGAAGTCGACCGCTGTTTCGCGGAGCGATCCTTCGATCTCGTCATGCATTTCGCCGCGCTCGCCTATGTCGGCGAGTCTGTCGTAAAGCCCGAGCTCTATTACCAGAACAATGTGCTTGGCACGTTGAACCTGCTTGCAGCCATGCGCCGGTATGGTGTGGAGAAATTCGTCTTCTCGTCGACCTGCGCCACCTATGGGGAACCCGCGCACCTGCCGATCGCCGAGGATCATCCGCAACGCCCGATAAACCCTTACGGTCGCAGCAAGCTCATGGTGGAGCAGGTGCTGCGCGATTATGGCCCCGCCTATGGATTGCGCAGCATCAGCTTGCGCTATTTCAATGCGGCGGGCTGTGACGCGAAGGGTCGCGCTGGAGAGCGGCATGACCCGGAGACGCATCTCGTGCCGCTGGCTCTGGCGGAAGCCTTGCGCGTGAAGAATGGCGGTGATCCCGGAGGCACAAGGCTCGAAGTCTTCGGCGACGACTTTGCTACGCAGGATGGAAGTTGCGTGCGCGACTATATTCACGTGAGCGACCTCTGCCATGCCCACCTGCTTGCGGCCGAGCGGTTGCTGAACGGGGCGGTGGACGAGAGCAACCCGGCCGAGTTCTACAATCTCGCCAACGGCAATGGCTTCAGCGTTCTGGATGTCATCCGCACCTGCGAGGCGGTGAGCGGACTGCCCATCCGGTATCGCATGGCGCCGCGCCGCCCGGGCGATCCGGCGGTGCTGGTTGGCGATGCGACGCTTGCCGGGAAAGTTCTGGGCTGGAAGAGGCAATATACCGATTTGCCGTCGATCGTGCGGACGGCGTGGAGCTGGGCGTCAGGCGCTCCAGCTGGGCAGCCGGATGAACGGGACGCCCATGAGGTGAAGCCATAGCCTCTCGAACATCCACGCGTTGATGTGGTCCTGTTTGCTTACCTCCATCATCTGTTCGATCTGCGGCCTGTGGCTCCCCACGAAATCACCGAGAACCTTGTCGGCTACCGAGAAGATCGCGCCATAGCCGAATCTGCCGATATGCGCTCCCGATGCCTCTCGGCTCAGCTTTTCGAGGCCGCATTTCTGCAGGAAGTGCGCGCAAATGTTCTCGCCCGGCTCCAGCCCGTTGACCTCGTTGTATATGCGCAGAATGTCGATCGCACCGGGATCGACATGCCCGATGGGCGCCCAGCTATGGAGTGAGTAGGGCTCCGTTCGAATGCGGCAATCGCCGATGAATTCGGAAACATCCTGCTCCAGGATCTTTCGCGGCGGGATTCCCGCAAGCGGCTTATAGCCCCAGGTCAGCGGCTGGATGTCTTGCCACCGGCCGCTTCGATCGAGCAGCTTCAGAAAATCCGGCGAGTGCTCGAATGGGTCTGCTTGCGTGAAAACGATATGGTCGAATTTTCCCGGCGCATAGTCATGCAGCATGTAATGCAGGTAGGTGTGCGCCTCGCGCCCCTTATTCTCGAGGTTTCTAACGGCGTAGCGGCTCGGCCAGTGGAAGGTCTTGCGCGACTTGTCATAGACGATGGTCGAAAAGTCGCCCGAGAGTTGCCGCAGCCAGTCGATGGGTTCCTTGTATCTGGCGACAACGATCTGGATCTTCATTGTTTCTTTCTCATGCTCCCGGAGGCCCATGGCGATAGAAGACGCCGCCATCTCGGCGGATATGTTTCAAGCACGCGCGGCTCCGTCTCCGGTAGCCCGTATTCGCTCATGAGCTTTAGCTTTTCGTCCCATGGGGAGTTCTTCGCCCCGCCGCTGCCCGCCGAGCCCACTTTTCGCGTGTGGTAGACCGGCGCGCCATCCGCGATGCCGAAACGCGCGATATTGTTCTTTGCGGCCATATCCCACCAGAGCCACTCGACACCCCAGCACGAAGAGCTGAGCGTGAATGTCGGTTCGAAAAGTGCCAACGTCTTCACATCGAAGCAGGGCGCCATGATCTCGACGAAGTTGGTCCGGCGATAGATTGCGCGGCGTTGTTGCAGCGTGATCGGCCAGGTGTGGTAGCTGTATTGTGTCAGTGCAGGCTGAGCGATGGTGAAGCGGGCTTCGGTGCAGATCTCGAAAAGCCGATCGATATTTTCCGCGCTGGTGAGGATGTCGTCATCGGGGAACCAGACGTAGCGATGCCCCTCCACAAGATCGCGATGGTGAGCGATGAAGTCGGCGATGCCTTCCCACTTCGGCCCTTTGTAGAGGTGCAGAAGGTCATACTGGCCCTTGTAGCGTTCGGGATAGTCGCCGTAATAGCTCACCGCCAGATCCCAGCTGCGCGGGCCATCGGACAGCCATTGCGGGTGCAGGGACTTATCGCCCGCGCGCACCACCACCAGGTTTTCGCGTTGCATCATGGAATCGGTAGCCTTGCCTGATTTGCCGACAGCGCATGGTATGTTCATTTTGGAAAAGCACCAGCCCGAGGAATGCGTGCATATACTTGCGGGGTTCCTGCCCGGCCAGTCTTATGCTGAAGGAATATCTGAACCTCTGCGCAATCGAGCGACGGCCCGGCTAACGACATGAAGCTGATCCTGCATATTGGAACCGTAAAAACCGGCACCACGACGGCGCAGGCGTGGTTTGCTCAAAACCGGGTGGCTCTGAAGGAGCAGGGGATCTGGTACCCGTCTTCCTTGCCTTCGATCGACAAGCGGCCGGTGGGTACCAGCCACCCCTTCATCGTCGACGTTGTTCTGGCTCCGGAGCATTTTCGGCGAAATGCGCTTGGCGCCTTCAGGCATGAATTTGAAAGCATGAAAGCTGCGGGTTGCAAGGTCTGCATCATGTCTTTCGAAGATCTGGAGTTCAGACTCTCGTCGAGCGAGATGGTCGCCGGTCTGGCAGGGTTTCTGAGGGATTATTTCGATGCGATCGAGATAGTGCTCTACCTGCGCCCCCAGATCGATACGGTCGTCTCATTCGCCTCCACCGCGTCGCTGCTGGGCGTCAGGATCGACAGGAAGTGGTTTTTCGGACAGTCGAGAAATCGTTCCATTTTCGACTACAATGCGGCGGTCGACAGGTGGGAGAGCGTCTTCAGCAGCGAGAATGTGCGGTGCCTTTCCTACAAGCGCGATTTGCCGTTCGCGGATTACGTCGTCAAGCAGCTTGCAATCGATGGCGCGCTATTCAAACCCGTTGAGAATCGGAACATATCGGTCGGGTCGAACATCATCGCATTGGGAAATGTTCTCCAGATGCCGCATGTATTCACCGAGTCCGTGGTTCAGAATCTTCCCCGCAGCGAACCGCTTTCGGTCGGCGCCGAGATGGCGCGGTGGTTCCAGAGTAATTTCGATGAGTCGAATGCGGAACTGGTGCGCCGTCGCGACGACATTCGCGTGGAGGATCTGGAGCCGGATTGGCGGCGCTACGAGAAGCCTGAAAATCTCGACGCCATCGCGCAGGAATGCGTCTTCGCTGCCGAACTGAAGGCGCTGTTCCAGCTTCTCACGGGACAGATGTGTCTCGAGCGCGCGAGAAATGCGTTGATGAGAGCTGAAATCGCGAAGGGGCATCGACAGATGGATGCCGTCCTTGCCTTCGCCAATGTGGCGCTGATCGAGGCAAGGGGCGCGATGCAGATCGAGGCCTTCAAGGGGGAGGCGCAAAGGATACAGGAGGTGGCGACAGTCCTGGCGGCGTTGCAAGCGAGCAATGTATCCTCGGCCTAATCGGCAATCTTCTGAACATAGACCTGCATGGAAGGTGCATTGAGCAGCCGCAGCTTCCGGAGGTTAAGGTTGACGAAGGCGTCTATCGCAGGCTTCGGCATACGAATGGGGTCCTTGCCGCCCGTCGTGGGGTCCGACCAGAGATAATCGTCAAAAGCCATGGTTCCGCCGATCCGCAGCAGCTTGAAGCTCACCACGGCGTCGTAGAGGACATCCGGCGCCTGATGCGAACCGTCGACATAGACGAAATCGAAGTAGCCGGCCTTCCCGCTGCTGAGAAGCTTGGCGAGCGCGCTATCGGAATATTCCTTGTGGATGACCAGATTGACGGGGTTGGGCGAGGCGGCCACCGCGAGGCGCAGATTGTCGTGGAAGCGCTTTTCGGTCGAATTCATGTCTACGCCCCTCGCCTGATGCTCGATGCTGCCCTCCCAGCTATCGACGCAATGGATTTCGAGTGGGTATTCCGGCCCGAGCTTGTCGATCAGGTAGCAGGCGCTGGCGCCTTCGAAGGAGCCGATTTCGAGAATTTTCTGTGGTTTGATCTGGGGGATGAGCTGCTCCCACACGCTCAAGGCGTTTCGTTCGAACCAGTGGGTGGTAAAAGAATATCCTCTGTTCGAAGATGCTCTGCCAGCGTCGGACATATTCTCTTCCTTGCTCGCTATTGTTGAATCAGAGCGGTCGGGGGCATCGTTATCTTGCGGGAAGCTGCGACTTTGCCAGCACTGTGATCCATTTGGGAGCATGCACCAATTGAATCGATCCGGGAGTTTCCACCGATCCGTAATGAGAGGGATCGGAAGATTCCGTCCAGTCGGCTTTTGCATTGCAGCAGTTCTGGTGTACCGATGAACAATCCCTACCTCATGATCGACCTGCTTTCGGCGATCTACTGGTTCGACGAGGCGCTTCAGGCAGGGCTCCGGGCCAGGGGCCATCAGCCTGCTTCGCGCAGCCAGTCGATGATCCTGGCGAATATCGCGGCGGGTGTGCAGCGGCCTTCGGAGCTTGCGAAGAATCTCGGCGTGTCGCGGCAGGCAATGAGTCTGGCGCTTGGCGAGATGGCCGCGCGTGGTCTTGTCGAGATCGAACCGGACCCGAATGACGGGCGCGCGCAGAAGGTCGTCTTCAGTCCTCGCTCTGTCGCTATCCGCCGCGATGCGATTGCGGTGATGATGGCGCTGGAGGGCGAGCTTGCCAAACGCATCGGAAAGACGCGCCTCAATGCACTGCGCGCGGCCTTCGCGGTCGATTGGGGTTTGCCGCCCCTGGAAGTGGCGGAGGAGGTGCAGGTGCCCGTGAAAGAGCCGGCCGGGCCGAAGCCCGGCCGCGCTGGAAAATCACGTCAGTAGCGAGTTCGGCGGAAGGCCGACCAGCGAGCGGCCATGAAGCTCATAGGCCGTGTCCACGTCGAAGACGATGTGGCTTGATATGGTGTTGATGTCGCGCACAGCACGCTGAAGCGGATTGTCGAGCATGTGGATGCTTGAGCCCGCGGCCTCCGCCAGAAGCCATACGGCCTCGCGGCACATGCGGACCGCTTCGGCAAGGCGCACGCGCATTTCGAGCCGCAGGCGCAGTTGTTCCTGATCGGGGACGGCGCCCGCCGCAATGGTGTCGCGCCCGACGGAGCGGATCACCTGCTCGGCAATCATGGTCATCGCGTCGGCGCGGGCGAGGCGCATCTGGGCGGCGGGTTTTTCCACCTGCGTCGCGTCGCTGCCGATCTTCACATGCTGCGAAAGCCTGTCGACCGCCTGCGCGGTGGCGCAGCGCGCGGTGCCCAGCGCGCTGATCGAGGCGGTGAAGGCGAGGAAGGGCCACATGGGTGCGCGGTAGAGCGGATTTTCATAAAGCGATGAGCCGGGTCCCTTGCCCGAAAGCATGGGCAAGACGGGTATCGCGCGATGCGCGGGCACGAAGACGTCTTCGGCAACGATGTCGTTGCTGCCGGTGCCGCACATGCCGTCGGTCCGCCAAATGTCGAGGACCTTTGCCTCGCCGGCCGGGAAGAGCGTCATCAGCATGTTGGGGCCGGTCGGCGTTTCTGCGAGAACGCTGACCATGATCCAGTCGGCATGCATGACGCCGGTGCCCCATTTCCAGTGGCCGCTGATGCGATAACCTCCCTCGACGGGCACGCCCTTGCCCGGCGGGATACCGACATAGGGCGCGATGATGTAGGGGAAGTCCTTCCAGATTTCCGCCAGCGCCTGTTCCGGGAAATGCGCGAAGATCCAGTTGTGCTCGGCGCAAAACGAGGCGACCCACGCGGTCGAGGAACAGGCTTCGGCGAGCGGAAGCGTCGCGTCGACGAAGCTGTCCGTATCCGTTTCCATGCCGCCGAAGCGGCGCGGCACGAACTGGTAGAAATAGCCGGCGCGACGGATCGCGTTCCATACCTCGTCGACGGGGCGGCGTAATCGCTCCGCCTCCTGCGCATGGGCGCGGGCGAGCGGCGCAATGGCCCGCATGCGTTCGGTGAGAATGGCCGGCGTCAGCACCGCGACCTCGTCCTTGCTCAGCCAATCGTTGCCTGCCGGAATGCGCCGGTCGGCGAGAGGGGGAATATTGGGCTTGTCGTTCATCCTGCGCGTTCCCTGACGGCACTGCCTTGGCGGAGTGCCTATATTGTCAATTTAATTGACAATATGATATTGGGCACGGTTCCGGATTGTCAATTTGTTTGACTATATCCCGCAGCGGGAATCGCAATGCTTTGTAGGCGGAACAAGGCGCGCGCGAACGCGCCCCGGCAAAGCCGCCGAGGCGCGTTCTTTCATGCGCAATGTGTCGTTCTTCGGTCAGAAGCCGCGATCGTCGAGCCAGGCGCCGACGGCAGCGACGGCCTTGGGGAGCAGTTCGGGCTTTTCGATATAGTAGTGATCCGCGCCCTCGATCTGGACGATCGACTTGTCCTTCGAAGCGACAGCGTCGTAGAGGCGCTGTGCATGGCTCGGTGTGCAGGCGAGGTCCGCCGTATTGTTGATCACGAGCACGGGGACGGAGATGTGGCCCGCATTGACGACGCCGTTCGCCCGGCTTTCGTCATAGCTCCATTGCGACAGCCAGGAGCGCAGCGTGGTGAAGCGACCGAGGCCCACAGGACCGTCATTGGCGATCTTCGGTTCTCCGAGATAGCAGGTGCCGGGACGGCGATCCGAAGGGTCCTGCGCCGGGTCGGTCCAGCGCACGTCGCACATGGTGCCATAGACGCAGAAGGGCCGCTCCGCGTCGGGGTCGCCCTTGGCCTTGAGGTCCGCAAGCGTCGCTTTCACCCGCGCCGTGATGCGGCGGTTGCGGGCGATCTGCGCCTCGCGGAAGCGGCGCACGAAGGCGTCCGAATAGGGCGGCTGGTTCGGGTTTTGCGGATCGTAGATGTTGAGCTCGCGATCGCGCTCGAAGGGCTTGTCCTCGTCGAGGATCGAAGGGTCGAGCCATTCCGTCATCGTGACCGAGCGGCTGATATGAGCGGCGAGCAGCAACACGGCGTCTGCGGGCTGAAGGCCGGCGCCCTTGAGGTCCACCGGGTCGCCCGCCGGCGTCTCGGTAATGGTCGGGTGTTCGGCCTGGTCCTGATAGAAGAGAGAGAGCGAGCCGCCGCCCGACCAGCCGCCCAGCACCACCTTTTCATAGCCGAAACGCTTCTTGAGATCGGCGATGCAGGCGCCGAGATCGAGGGCGCATTTTTCCATGATGAGCGCCGTGTCATTGCCCCGATAACGCGGGTTGCAATAGATGACATGGCGGCCTGCTGCGGCGAGCGCGGTCACGAGTGGCAGGAACGAGCCGCCGCCGACCGGATGGCTGAACAGGATTGCGGTCTTCGACTCGCCCGTCTCGGGCCTGATCCTCATGCACTCCACGAAGACCTGACCGGTGGGGCCGCCATAGACCTCCTTCAGCCGGCTCGTATCCGCATGAACAAAGCCATATGGCTCGCGTACCACCTTCATTGCGATCTCCTCCCCAGGGCGCATTAATCGTTGTCGTTGCTGAAATTATCTTTTTTGATTATAAAATCAACAAAACTGATTTTGGAGTCAGATATGGCCGCGTTGGGTTCGGCGACTGTTTCGGCGGGGAAGGGCGAGCGCACGGCCGCCCGGATACGCGAAGTCGCGCTCGACCAGTTCTCGCGGCTTGGCTTCGAGCGCGTCACCATGTCGGGCATCGCCGAGGCGGCGGGGCTGTCGCAGGCGACGCTGCACTATCATTTTCAGGACAAGGACCAGCTCTGGCGCAGCGCCATGCTCGGCCTCGGCGCGGTGATCGCGGAAGAAGAGCGCATGCTCGACGCCGCGCAGGACGCTTCGCCGCTGGCGCAATTGCGCATCGCCATGCGCTTCTTCCTGCGCATCAGCTGGAAGCATCCGGCACTTGGCCGCGTGGTCGCGCTGGAAGGCATGGCAGGCGGCGAACGCCTCGCCTGGCTCGATGAGCATGTGCTGGGCCACCGCAACAGGCGGCTTGCCGCCCTTGCCCGCGCCGCTATCGAGGCCGGCGTGCTGAAGCCC
>JAJXZC010000595.1 GCA_021780275.1 Pseudomonadota bacterium | reverse complement strand
AGCCTGGCGGAACAGCTTCGCGACCCGAAAGCTGCGGCTTACGCGCGGCAGGCCCTCCTGTTTTGTTCCACGCTGTTGGGGCGTTGGCCTCTGGAGATCGCGGAGCGCGTTGGCGCGGAACTGATTTCCGACGCGGAAAGAGCGGGCGACAACTATATTCTGAACTGGTCCTACTGGTCGGTCGCCTGGGATTATGTGAACCGCGGCCTTCTCGCCGAAGCGCGCGTCTGGGCGCAGCGCCTGACTACATCGGGAATTCAGCGAAACGACAGACGGGCGCTTGGTCTTGCCTATTGGACCCTGAGCTGGATCGACATGGCTTCCGAGCGCTACAGCGACGCAGTCGCTCACGCCGAGGCATGTGTCGAAACGGCCGTGACACAGTTCGATATCGTGACGGGCGGCTATGTGAAGGCGACGGGCGAGCTCCTGGGGGGCCGTGGTCAGACAGCGCCCGCGAGGCTTCGCGAGCAACGCGAGTGGCTCGACAGCCATGGCTGGATTTACAGCGCCAATGGAGCGGATTGCTCGATCGCGACCGCGCTGGCGCTGAGCGGCCAGCTAAAAGAAGCGATTCAGCTTCTGGAGCAGGCCATCGCCGTCAGCGACGCTCGCGGCGACGTCTACACCATTGTCTGGAATCGCATCTCCCTTGCTGAAATCTACCTTGCGATCATTACCAATGCGGGCCCGAGGCCGCCGCTTCGCGTCCTCATGGCCAATGCCGGGTTGATCGCTTCGGTCAAAACCTTTGGCGTGCGTCGCGCCCTGGAGTTGCTGGAACAGGCTGCACGGTCCCCGAACGTGCATGAACGAGGCGTGCTGCGGGCTCGCATCGATTCGGACATCGGGTTTCTGCTCGCGCGAAAGCGAAAATACGAGAGCGCCCGTCGCCGGTTGACATCCGCGCGTTCGGCTGCGGAGGCGCAAGGCCTGACATCGATGGTGGCGCGGATAGACGCCGTCCTCGCGAAACTGCCGAAAGCGCGCGCGACCGACTGATCAGCGGCTGCGCCGGGGTCAGAAGTCGGAGTTCTCAAAGATCGTGAGGCCGCCTGTAAAGGTGAACGTGCACGTGATGTGATATTGCGACATCGGCGTGATTGGCGTGTCCGATGGCATCCCAAGGGATGCAGCCAGATCGATGCCGCGGTACTGCGGGATAAGCCCAGGTCGGTCCCGGATCGTCACTTCGACCGGCGGAAGCGGTTGGGGATCGGTGGACTCCGCAAGGAAGACGCCCGACTGCAGGATCGCCTGATAGCAGGCGCCGAAAGGGTTTTCGGCGTCGCGAAACTGCTTCATCTGCACGGAGGCGAACAGCGCGGGATCAAAGCGGAGCGATCCTCCAAGCGGGCGTTGCAACGGATGCAATAGATCAAGATCTATATGCCCCCAGGGCCACTGCAACAGCGGCGGAGGCGGCGAGCCGGCGGCGGCTTGCGTAAGTTCTATGACGGGGAGCACGGACGGCTGAAGCGATCCCGACGTGAAGGCCATCGTCGAGACCGTCGCGTAGGGGCTTGCCGTCGAATAGGGCGCGAAAGTCCCGAGAAGCTTCGGGAAGCCCAGCACGTCGCGGCCGCTGAAGGCCGACCAGGGATGGTCCACCACGAGGAACGGGCAGTACATCGCCACTTCGCCGTCGGGCACAAGCCACCCGCCGATCAGGATGTATTTCATCACGAAAAGACGGACGTAGCATTCCCTTTGCGAGATGACGCCAAACTGAGGAAGGAACCCGTATTCCATCTCCGGGTAGTGCAGGATCTCGACGTCGACGAAAGGAAAGATCGGTCGAAACAAAAACCCCCGATCGTCGAGATCGCCGATATTGAGGCGTTCGTCGCAAAGCTGTGTCAGCGCGTCCAGACTCGCCGGCAGCCTGAAGCTGAGGATTTCGACGTTGCGGCAAGTGTAGGGCGGTGGAAATTGCGCGTCGCCGATCTGATTGACGTAGAGCATTTGCGTCTCCGAGGGCGTCGATCCGTTCAATGTGTCGAGGCGCGGCTTGAACGCGCGGCCTCTCGTTCCAATGGCGCTTCAATGTCGTCGCGCCGCGTTCCCTTGAGCCGGAGCACGAAGTCGGCTCCAAAGAGGCCGGCGGGCGTCTGGAAGCCGGGTCGATATTCGCCTTCCAGAACTCGCTCCGCAATCGCGACGCAGGCTGCGGCGGTGAAGCCGTAACCGTCCGCAGTTGTGAGGCGGGCGGAGGCGCTGCGCCGCCAGTTGTCTTCACCTTCGACGACAATCATCTGCGTTGCGGCCTTTCTGGCGTCCTCTTCCGGCCCGCGTGGAAGAAGCTGCGCGGCTGCGCGTAGCACGGGCTGGAGTCCCGGAAGCTGGAAAAGCTCGCCGATCCGCGAACTGAGAGGCGCGGCGAAGCGCGGCAGGCCGCCGATGTCCATGTAGACTTCGATATTGGGTGCGCCTGTCGTATGATAGGCGCACAGAACGTCAGGCCAGCTCAGCGCCATGCACGGTTTCGCTCCGTCGCCAAAGTCGAAGCTTCGTTCGAGGCGCCCGACGGGGACAGATGCCAGGCGGCCATTGCGGCGGATGGCGACCTGGCTGGAGATGAGCCCCAGCGCGCTCCGCGCGCTCCCCCGGGATGCAATGCTCGAATGCGCGATGCCGATGCGAAGGTATTTGGCGCCCGGC
>JAJXZC010000580.1 GCA_021780275.1 Pseudomonadota bacterium | reverse complement strand
GAGTGGATACTCGACCGTCAGCATGAAGCCGCGGCCATGGAAACTACCGAGGACTGGAAGCGGCGCGAGAACCGACGTTATCAGGACTCTGTGCTTGCCCTGTCCAAAGCATTCGCTTTGGCCTCCGCGAGCGACGAAGCGCGCGCCATCCGGGACGAAGTCGGCTTCTTCCAAGCGGTTCGCGCTGCGCTCGTCAAAACAGCCGACGGTGCTGGAACCGGCGCCACCAATCGGGAATTCGCAATTCAACAGATCTTGGATAGGGCCGTCGTTTCGACCGAAATCGTTGATATTCTTGCCGCCGCTGGGATCACGACGCCTGACATATCGATCCTGTCCGACGAGTTTCTGGCCGAAGTCCAGCAGCTTGAGAAGAAGAACCTTGCCTTGGAGGCATTGCGCAAGCTTCTGAATGACGAAATCCGCTCGCGGAGCAGGACAAACGTCGTCGAAACCAAACGCTTCTCGGAGCGCCTGGAAGCTGCTATCGCCCGATATCATACGAACGCCATCAGCACCGTCGAGGTGCTCCAGGAACTGATCGAGCTGGCCAAGGAGGTTCGGGCCGCCCGTCGGCGTGGCGAGGAAGAAGGGCTCTCCCAGGACGAGATCGCCTTCTACGACGCCTTGGCCGACAACAAGAGTGCGGTTGAGTTGATGGGAAATGACTCCCTCAAATTGATTGCGCACGAACTACTCGTGAGCCTCAAAGGCAGCGCCTCCGTGGATTGGTCACATCGTGAAAGCGCGCGCGCGCGAATGCGCGTCTTGGTGAAACGCATTTTACGAAAGTATGGCTACCCCCCAGATCTGCAGGACGCCGCTGTGCAGACGCTTCTCCGGCAGGCTGAGGCGCTGTCCGCCGCCTGGGCGGCTTGACCGGGGGTCACTGAGGGGATCGCCAATTCCACGGTACCGCCCGAACCCCACCCAGCGGGCATCGGGCGATCCCGCCCGAGCGTAAGCAGCATGATCGTCGGCTGCGTGGCATTGTGAATCGCTAAGAGAACCGCTTGACGCAAGGGTCCGACGCAGGTGCGAGGAGAGCTTGACACCCCAATCACCAATCACGGATGCGTCCAAGGCGTCACGCGCGAACGAGCCACCATTCTGAAACACCTTCCTACAGACGTGGGCTGAATTGTGGGCCGGGGAACAGGTTGGAATAATAAGGCCGAATTTGATTGTGTAAAAAGCCGAATCATAGCGGACACTCCCTCCGCCAACCATTTCTCCCATCGCGGTCCGACAGAAGCTGACGGCAGGATGCGGGGCGCCCGGCGTCGTGCCCGATCTCCTAGCCGGCGGCTTCAGCGCTTGACGACGCCGGCCAGTTTCGTGAGTGCCGCTTATCCCGCATCGAACGCGCGCCAGGAGCGCGGCCGGTGCGGCTGAAAAGGCGCTGTTCCCTTGATTCGCGCCACGGTGCCGCACGCGCGCCGCGTCGGCCCGGACGGCATGCGGCTTTTCGGCCGGCGAGGCTGGATCCGAGGGAAATCCGTCGTTTTGCCAAACGGTCGGCCTCGCTAGGCTGCCGGCCGGCGCACGACATCGCCGGGGACGATCCGAAGGGGGGCGGCATGGCCGGGGAGACGCTGGGTGACTTGGCGGATATCGAGGATATCAAGCGTCTGAAGTCGCGCTACTGCCGCTTCGTCGACACCAAGCAATGGGATCGCCTCGCGGACCTGTTCGTGCCGACGTTGCGGCTGGAAGGGTTCACCATCATCGGCGGCGAGGGCACGACCTTCGTCGCGGAACTCGCCCGGCGCCTCGACACGGCGATGACGGTCCATCATTGCCACACGCCCGAAATCAGGCTGACCGGTCGCGACACCGCCGAAGGCGTCTGGGCGATGATGGACCTGATCGAATGGCCGCACACGGTTGAGCTGCGCAACTTCTCCGGTGCGACGGGTTTCTACGGCACCGGCTTTTACGAGGAGCGCTATCAACGTCAGGACGGGGCGTGGCGCATCGCCTTCATGCGGCTGACCCGGACCCGCTTCGAACCTCTGATCGACGGCGCGCGCCCCGCGGGCTTCGACGTGTTTGCCGGTTTGCGCGGCTTCATGCCGCCTTCGACCGACTGGATGCGCTGATCCGGGCCACGCCGGACGAACCTGCGCGGGGCCGCGCGTTGAGCGGAACGCGCAAACGGCGCGCGATCCTTGCACTTGACGGCGTTGCCGCGGTCATGCCGGCAGACGCGCGGGGTTGCAGGGGAGGGATGCCGTGGGCACGTCCGTTCTGAAGATTCCGCCGGATCATCCGACGTTTGCCGCCAGCGTCGGTGCCCGCCGTACGGTGGGATCGCGACGACCGTCGCGGAGCAGAGCGAGCTCGCGCTGCTGCGGACGGCCGAGATCCTGCGGCTCGAGCGCCTGACGACGGCCGACCTCGTCGCGGTTGTCAGTTATCATGTCGATATCGAGCGGAACCTCGCGGAGTTTCTTGCGGTGAAGGCGCGCGATACCGTCAACGGTCCTTCTCCGGCGGCCGGTCCCGGCGCCGGTCGAGGCGGCGAATGGCCTGAGTGACCGTTTGAGAATGGTTGTGGCGGCTCGGTGTTGGGTGATTCAAGCTCGGGATGTGGACCCGAGAGAACCGTGGCCGGATGGCCGAAATCGCCCGCAAGACCAAGCGGTACCCGTCTGACCT
>JAJXZC010000808.1 GCA_021780275.1 Pseudomonadota bacterium | reverse complement strand
TGGTGTTCGACGAATACGACGCGGGCCGCCCGGACGTGATGTTCGTCATCCAGCGCGTGCTGGAGGCGGAAGGCCGCCTGACGCTGCTCGACCAGAACGAGGTCATCCGCCCGCATCCCGCCTTCCGCATCTTCGCGACCACCAATACCGTCGGCCTCGGCGACACCACCGGTCTTTACCACGGCACGCAGCAGATCAACCAGGGCCAGATGGACCGCTGGAACATCGTCGCCACACTGAACTACCTGCCCGAGGAAGAAGAAACCAACATCATCCTCGCGCGCGTGCCCGCCTATAAAACGGACGAAGGGCAAAAGACGGTTGCGAGCATGGTGCGTATGGCGAATTTGACGCGCAAGGGCTTCATGGCGGGCGATCTTTCCACGGTCATGTCGCCGCGCACGGTCATCAACTGGGCGGAAAACGCGCAGATCTTCGGCGATGCGGATTTCGCCTTCCAGCTCACGTTCCTCAACAAATGCGACGAACTGGAAAAAGCGATCGTCGGCGAATATTACCAGCGGTGCTTCGACCGCATGCCGGTCAAAGCCGCCAACGACTGACGCGAAACCCGCCTCTTATTTCGGCTTTCCGTCCTGTTTTAGGTTTCTTCCCGCCTGCCGGAGATTATCGTAGTTGTGAATTCTGCGTTCCGGTTTCGAAGCCGGGGCGGCTTCCGCTGGCGTTTCGGCCTGATCCGCGGCGGGTTCTTTTGCTTCAGGCGCCTTTTCTCCCCCGGCTTTTTCTCCCATCGTCGCGCGCTGGCTGTCGCCCAGCGCCGCGCGGGCCGCCGCCGCCGCCGTGAAGCGGTCGCGCAACGGTTCGTGGATCTTGTAAGCTTCTGCGAAATAAGGCGAGCCGGAAATATCCCCAAGATCGCAACTTTTGACCGCGGCTACGAGCTTGCTTTCGGCGACGGTCTTGAGATCGTTCATGTCGGAGAGAAAACCGTCCGTCTCCGCCTGCTCTTTGAAAAGGCCGATCATCTGAAGTTGCAGGCGCTTGTATTTGGGCTCTTCTATGAAGAAGCCCGCGCCGAGAGAATCCTTGAACTTGTCCGATACCGACCTGAAATTGAAAACATGATTGGTGGCGAGATTGGTCACGGCGTCGTCGATGGCGGCCTCGGTTTTGTTGATATAGGCCTTCACCGCGCGCAGTTTCACGATTTTTTCCGCGGCATCGTCCGTTTCATCGATCTCCGCGAACTTTTTGATGATTTCCGCCGCATGCGAAGTTTGCAACTCGGCCAGAACTTTCACACCGTTTTTAAGGCTGTTGTCAGCCGCCGCACGTTTTTTCTCGAACATCCGCAAAGATCTCCCTTCGAATCAGGCTTTCAGCTTTGAATGCGGTTAAGTGTAAATATTATTTACTTTTATGCAATACACTCTGGTATTATAGAAACTTATAGGCAATAGCGGATTTTTCTCCGCGATTAAAAAGCAAGCGTATAAAATGGTTTCATGACGCAGGATCACGACCCAACTGAAAACTTCAAGCAGGCAACGGAAGCCACGGCGCGCGCCCTGTCCGGCCATGACGACGTCGCGCTCGTGTTCGGCGGCCAGCACGCGGATGTGGACATGCACGGCAAGACCATTCACCTGCCAGCGCTGCCGCACGCGTTCGACGCGGCGGTCGTGCCCGCCATGCGCGGCCTCGCCGACGGCATGGCCCTGAAGCTCCGCTATCACGATCCCCTGCTGCACCGGAAAATGATGCCCGCCGACGCGGGCGCTCGCGCGGTTTACGAAGCGCTCGAGGAAGCGCGCATCGAGGCCGTCGGCACGGAAGATTATCCCGGCGCGGCGGGAAACATCGAAGCCGTTTTGCGACAGGACACGCGGCAGAAAAAACTCGACCGCGTCACCGCCATGGACGACGCGCCGCTCGCCGCCGCGGTGCGCTTTTACGCGCGCGAAGTGCTGACCGGACGCGCGGCGCCCGCCGAAGCGCAAAAGTTGCTGAACGTCTGGAAGCCGTGGCTGAAATCGCATGTCGATGCCGACGATCTCGCCAAACTGAAAGCCGCGCGCGGCGATCAGGCCGCTTTCGCGGAACTGGCGCACAGCCTTTTGAAAAAAATGGACATGCCCGACGAACTGGCGGACGCGCCGCCGCCGTCCGAGGCCGGCGCGGAGCAGGACGGAAAACAGGGTGAAGACGCGGAGCAATCCAAGGAAGAAACGACGGCGCAAAGCCCGTCGCCGTCGGGCGGGCGCGAAAACGAGGACGGCGATCAGGCGGAACAGTCGACCGAGATGGAGGGCGGCTTTGAAACCGGCGAGAATGACGGCGCCGACGGCGGCGGCGAAGCGGAAACGGCCCGCAGCAACGCGCCGCGCGCGGGCGCGAACACGCCGTTCGGCAATTACAAGATCTACACGGACGCGTTCGACGAAATCATCAAGGCGAACGACCTTTGCGATCCGGAGGAGCTGCAAAAGCTGCGCAAAACGCTCGACAAGCAGATGACGCACCTGCACAGCGTCATCACCCGCCTCGCCAACAAATTGCAAAGGAAGCTCATGGCGCAGCAGACGCGCGCGTGGGAGTTCGACCTCGACGAAGGCATCCTCGATTCCGCACGGCTTTCGCGCATCGTCGCCAATCCGCACTATCCCGTCACCTACAAGCAGGAAAAGCACGCCGAATTCCGCG
>JAJXZC010000302.1 GCA_021780275.1 Pseudomonadota bacterium | reverse complement strand
ACGACGCATGCCTTTGCCCCGTCAACAAAGAAACCTCATGTTTTCTTTGGGCTCTCGGAGTTTTTGCTCGAGTGCGCGTCTTCTTGGAAGATCAAGAAGAAAAAGCCATAATGCTCGACATATATTGTATTTAGAAAGTGCCCCGGCGCATCGGGTGCTTTCGCCGCGGTTGGAAGAGACGCGGCCGGGCGTTTGCGTGTAGGTCTGTGGCCCCAAAGGCTTGATGGATGCGGTGCCGGGCACGGCCAGGGCGGATCGCTGGCCGGAGGGCCTAGATGATTTTGGCGTCGTGCAAGGCCGCAATTTCCTGCTTGGTGATGTGTAGGAGGCCGCCGAGCACTTCCTCGTTATCGACGCCGGGATAGGCGGGGGCCAGACGCCGGATGCCGCCTGGCGTGCGGGAAAGGCGCGGCGTCACGTTTTGCATGGCGATCATGCCCAATGTCGGGTGCGCCAGTTCAACGATCGAACGGCGCGCTCGGAAATGCGGATCGGCGAGCATTTCGGGGGCCCGATATGACCGGCCGCCGGGAATGCGGTGCTCGACCATCAAGGCGTCGATCTCGTTCACGCTATGTTGTCGCGTCCAGTCGGCGATGAGCGAATCGAGCTCCGTTTGGTTTTGGCCGCGCGCGGTATGGGTGGCAAAGCGAGGGTCGCGACTGAGAGCCGGGCGTCCCATCGCCTCGCAAAGCCGCGCGAAGACGCTGTCCTGGTTGGCGCCGATCAGATAATCGCCGTCTCGGCACGGATAGACGTTGGAGGGCGCGATGCCGGGAAGAATGGCGCCGGTTCTTTCTTTTATTGTTCCGTGTACGGAATAGTCTATGACCAGACTTTCCATGACTTGTAGGACGGATTCGTAAAGGGAGCTGTCGATTTCCTGCCCCTGGCCGGATTTATGTCTCTCCTCGATCGCCGCCAATATGCCGAGCGCCGCATAGGTCCCGCATAGGGAATCGCCGATGGAGATGCCGACCCGCGACGGCGGCCGGTCGGGCGAGCCGACGATGTGGCGCAATCCACCCATGGCCTCGCCGATCAGCCCGAATCCCGCTCGTTCGGAATAGGGGCCGACCTGGCCGTAGCCGGAAAGGCGCGCCACGATGAGGCGCGGATTCTCGGCGCGCAGGCGCGCGGGCGAGAGGTTCCACTTCTCCAGCGTGCCGGGGCGGAAATTCTCGATCAGAACATCCGCCTTGGCGATGAGACGCCGCGCGAGATCTTGTCCTTCGGGTTTGCGAAGATCGATCGAAACCGATCGTTTGTTCCGCGCGATGACTTCCCACCAGACCGGCGGGTCGCCTCTCCCCCAGGCGCGCATGGGGTCGCCGCTTCCGGGCGGCTCGATCTTGACCACCTCGGCGCCCATATCGCCAAGCAATTGTCCGCAGAATGGGCCAGCGATGAGCTGGCCCATTTCGACGACGAGAAGACCTTGGAGAGGACCGGAACCGGCCTCCGAAGCCGTGGTCATTCAGAGGCCTCGTGGCGAACGCGGCCGCGCGGGATTTCTCATGCGGGAACGTTCATCGCGTCGAGGTAGTAGTTCATAATGTGGTGGACCGCGCCTTCGAGATGCGACATTTGGCCGGGTTCGTAAAACCGCGAACTGACCATTTTTTGAAGTTCCACCACCATCGGGCCATCCTCATCGGCGATGGCGCCGACGATGAAGCGCTTATATTCCTCGTATTTTTCCCGGAAGTTCGGCTGATCGAAAACGGCGCGGGGGAAAAGGCTGAAGAGGTGGATCTCGGTCTTGTCGACGGAGACCGGCCAGACTTGCCACATGCGCAAACTGTCGTAGCGCAGGGAAAGATTGAGGTTGGGGAAAATGCCGGCCTTGACGGATGTCGTCACCGGCAGTCCCTCCAGCCAGGGCAGGGTCGGGAACATCTGTTCGCCGGTCGAGGAATGCGGCCGCGATTCCTGCTCATAGATCCAGCCGCCGCGGTCGAGCAATTTGAACCCGATTTTGTTCCGGTCGGTCTTGAGGAAGCCCCCGAAGGATCCCTTGTGAATGACGGGAACATGGTAGATGTCGATGAGATTTTCGACCAGAAGCTTCCAGTTGCAGCCGACTTCGATCACGACTTTTTCGGTCGACCAGCAATCTTCGGTCTTGAACCACCACAATTCGCGTTCGTACGGTGCGATGAATTCCGCAAACGGCAGCGGCGCATCGGCGAAGGAGATGAAGATCCAGCCGCGCCAGCGTTCGAGCTTGAGGGGCCTGAGCCGGTGCCCTTCCGTGCTCTTCATCGTGCTCTTGTCCATAAAGGAAGCGACCTGCAACCGCCCCTGGAGATCGTAGAGCCAGGCATGGTAGGGGCAGCTGAAATCGCGGGCGTTCCCGCAGCCCGAAGCGACCGGCACGCCTCTGTGCAAGCACATATTCATGAACGCGCTGATGGTGCCGTCGCGGTCGCGGGCGATGACGAAGCGCTCGCCCAATATTTCGCCGGTGAAGAAATCCCCGGCTTTGGCGACTTGCTCCTCGCGCCCGATGCAGAGCCAGGTTTTCATGAAGATCCGGTCTTTTTCCAGATCGAAGATGTCCTGCGAACAATAGACTTGCCCGGGAAGCTGCGACGCCTCCGCCAGAGGCAGGCGCGTCTTGCGGAGCGCATCGTCGATGGACGCGAACGGATCCATGGATCG
>JAJXZC010000747.1 GCA_021780275.1 Pseudomonadota bacterium | reverse complement strand
ACTTATGGCAAAATGGCCGTCCGCGCGCGCAAGGTGGCGCAGGCGCTCCGCCGGCTCGGGGTCAATGAAGGCGATGTGGTCGCCACGATGGCCTGGAACACGGGACGCCACATGGAGGCCTGGTACAGCATCATGGGCCTCGGCGCGGTCTGCCATACGCTGAACCCGCGTCTCTTTGCCGAGCAGCTCGTCTACATCGTCAATCACGCTGAAGATAAGTACATCCTGCTCGATCTGACCTTCGTGCCGATCGTCGAGGCGATCGAGGCGGAGTGCCCGAACGTGAAGGGCTACATCATCATGACCGACGCGGCCCACATGCCGCAGACGAAGCTCAAGAACGCGCTTTGCTATGAAACGCTGATCGAGGCGGAAGACGGCAAGTTCGACTGGGTGGAGGTCGATGAGAATGCGGCCTGCGGTCTTTGCTATACCTCCGGCACGACGGGCCATCCCAAGGGCGTTCTCTATTCGCATCGCTCCAATGTGCTGCATGCGCTGATCTCTGCGACCGCCGACGCAATGGGCCTGGGCTCGACGGATTGCGTGATGCCGGTGGTGCCGATGTTCCACGCCAATGCCTGGGGTATCACCTTCTCCGCGCCCATGGTCGGCGCCAAGATCGTCATGCCGGGCCAGAAGATGGATGGCGATAGCATCTGCGAATTGCTGACGACGGAAGATGTGACCTTCACCGCCGCTGTGCCGACCGTGTGGTTGATGCTGCTCCAGTATCTCGAAAAGACGGGCAAGACGATTCCGCATCTGAAGCGCGTCGTTATCGGTGGTTCCGCCGCGCCGCGCTCGATGATCGATACGTTCGAGCGCAATTACGGCGTCGATGTGCGTCATGCCTGGGGCATGACGGAACTTTCGCCGCTCGGCACGCTTGGCTGCTTCAAGTCCGGCATGGAGACGCTTTCCCACGAGGAAAAGCTCGACATCAAGGTGAAGCAGGGCCGCCCTCCCTTCGGCGTCGAGATGAAGATCACCGACGACAACGGCAAGGAACTTCCCTGGGACGGCAAGGCCTTCGGCCATCTGCTCGTGCGCGGCCCGGCCATCGCCGGGGCCTATCTCAAGGGTGAGGGCGGACAGATTCTCGATGAAGGCGGCTGGTTCGACACGGGCGATGTCGCGACGCTCGATCCGCTCGGCTTCATGCAGATCACGGATCGCGCCAAGGACGTCATCAAGTCGGGCGGCGAGTGGATTTCGTCGATCGATCTGGAGAACCTCGCGGTCGGCCATCCGAAGGTTGCTGAAGCCGCGGTCATCGGTGTGGTCCATCCGAAATGGGATGAACGGCCGCTGCTCATCGTCGTGCTGAAGGAAGGCGAGACGGCGACCAAGGAGGAAATCCTCCACTACATGGACGGCAAGATCGCCAAGTGGTGGATGCCGGATGACGTCGCCTTCGTGAACGAAATTCCGCACACGGCGACGGGCAAGATCCAGAAGCTCGCTTTGCGCGAGATGTTCAAGGGCTACAAGCTGCCTTCCGCCACTGCGGCGGAATAATCGGCCGGAAGGCCACAGGGGAGGACGAGATGGAAGGAAAATCACGCGCCGCACGCTGGGGCGGGCGGATCGGCATGCTGGCGGTCGTGCTGTTGATCGCCGCGATTTTGAGCAACCATCTCGGCCTTCTCGGCTACGAGCTGCCGCTCGCGGGGTTCGCGCTTGCCGCCCTGCTGGGCGTCGTCGCGGTCGTTCTGTCGGTGATCGGGCTCATCATCGCGCTGGGCGGCAAGCCGGGCGCGGGGGCGGCTCTTCTTGGCATCGTGCTTGGCGTGGTTGCGGCTCTGCCCGTTGCCTCCACCTTCGTGCTCGGTCGTGGCGTGCCACGCATTCACGACATCGCGACCGATCTCGCGAATCCGCCTCAGTTCGAGGCGGTCGTCGCTTTGCGTCAGGGCGCGCCGAATTCTCTCGACCGCTCGGCGCCGTCCGATCTCGCGGAGCAGCAGAAGAAGGCCTATCCCGATCTCGTGACGCTCACCGTGACGGAGCAGCCGGGCAAGGTCTATGAGGCGGCGCTGGCGACAGCCAAGGAAATGGGCTGGACGATCGATGGCTCGACGCCCGAGAAGGGATTGATCGAGGCAACGGCGGTGACGAAGCTCATCGGCTTCAAGGATGACGTCGCGATCCGCATCACTGAAAAGGATGGTGGTGCTGCGGTCGACGTTCGCTCCGTCTCGCGTGTCGGCATGAGCGATCTCGGCGCCAATGCCAAGCGCATCCGCGCTTTTCTCGATGCGCTGAAGGCGAAGCTCGCGACACCGGCTTCCTGATCAGGGCAGACGGTATTCCGCGCCGAGCGTGACGGGCTCGTCGGTGACGACGCGGCCCTGCTCGACGAGTCGCGTCATATGCGCGAACACGGAGCGCGCGGCGGCCGGATAAAGGCGCTTGTCGACGGCCGTATAGATTACCGGCACCATGTCGGCGATGCGGTGGTGGCCAGCCTTCAACTGCTCGATGATCTGGTTCTCGCGGTCCTCGCGATGGGCGATGAAGGCGCGGACGAAGGGCTTGGGATCGCGGATCGCAGGCCCATGCGTCGGCCAGTAGGTTTCGTCGTCGCGGGTAAGCAACAGTTCGAGCGAGTTCATGTAGTCGCTCATGTTGCCGTCTGGCGGGCTGACGATGCTCGTCGACCACCCCATGACATGATCGCCGGAGAAGAGCGCCTTTTCTTCCCGTAGCGCGAAGCAGATGTGGTTCGAGGTGTGGCCCGGCGTGTGGACGCATTCGACGGTCCAGCCTTCGCCTTCGATGACGTCGCCATGGCGGATTTCGACATCCGGTACGAAGGACATGTCGCCGTCTTCCTCGCCGGCGCCGGCGCCTGCGCCATGCGGGCCATAGCCATAGGTCTTTGCGCCTGTGCGCGCCTTCAGGGGTGCTGCCGCCGGCGAATGGTCGCTATGGGTATGAGTGATGAGGATATGCGTGACGGTCTCGCCCTCAAGCGCACGCATCAGCGCCTCGACATGCCTCTCATCGAGCGGACCGGGATCGATCACGGCGACCTTGCCGTGGCCGATGATATAGGTGCCCGTACCCTTATAGGTGAAGGCCGAGGGATTTTCCGCGACGACGCGGCGGGTCAGCGGCGAAACCTGCTCGCTTTCGCCATAGGTGAATTCAATCTCGCGGACATAGGGAATTTCGACGGCCATCGCCCTGTCTCTCATTTCGATTTCGTCGCAGCATGAACCTCGGCGACGATCAATTCAACATTGGCGGCGAGGGCTCAATCCATCACCGCATGCGCGAGTTCGGGGTCGGGCGCGCTGGTCATTTTTGGCGAACGCATCAGATAGACCGACGGAACAGCGATCAGCGTGAACCACATCATCAGCTTGAAGCTGTCGATATACGCGATAGCCGCCGCTTGCCGCGTCACCTCGCCGTTCAGAACGCCGAGGCCGATCGACGATTTGAGGGAATAGGCCGCGGGCGCGACGCCACTGCGGAGCAGCGGATTGAGATCGCTGACATGGGTGGCGAGCTGCGCGTGGTTTACTTGCGTCATGGTCGCGATCATGGCTTGCGTGGAGGCGATGCCGATGCTGGAGCCGACGTTTCGAATGAGGCTATAGAAGCTCGTGCCTTCGGGACGCAGATGCGCCGCCAGCGTGACAAAGGAGATTGTCGTTAGCGGCGCAAAGATGAAGCCCAGGCCGAGCCCCTGCATGACGCCCGTTCGGATGATTGCGGCTTCGCTCACATTCAGGTCGAAATGACCCATCTCCCACAGGGTGAAAGAGGTAAGGGCAAATCCGCTCGCGATGATGAGCCGCATGTCGACGGAATTGATGATGCGCCCCGCAATCACCATAGCGATCATCGTGCCGAAGCCGCGCGGCGCGAGGACGATGCCTGTGGTCACGACCGGATAGCCCTTCAGGCTTTGCAGGAAGCTCGGCATGAGCGCCATGGTCGCATAGAGGACGAAGCCGACTGCAACGGTGAGGCAAAGGCCGATCACCAGGTTACGGTCCTTGAAGAGCTCAAGGTCGATGAATGGCTGCTTCGTCGTCGCCGAATGGGCAATGAAGAGATAGAAGCCGAAGGCTGCGATCAACGATTCAAGAATGATCTCGCTCGATCCAAACCAGTCCTCGCTATTGCCGCGGTCGAGCATGAGCTGCATGGCGCCGATGCCGAGGCTCAGGAAGGTGAAGCCCAGCCAGTCGAAACGGCGTTCTCTTGAAAGCGTCGACTCGCGAAGCGCGCCGAGGCCGGCGAAGGCAAGAGCGCCGAAGGGCACGTTGATGTAGAAGACCCAGCGCCAGCTGTAATTCTCCGTCAGCCACCCGCCGAGAGCCGGGCCGACGATCGGCCCCACCATCACGCCGACGCCCCACAGCGCCATCATCTTGCCGCGCTGTTCGATCGTATACATGTCGAACATGATGGTTTGCGACAGCGGCACGAAGGCGGCGCCAAACATGCCCTGGGCGAGACGGAAGAGAACGATCTGGTCGAGCGTTTGTGCAGCACCGCAGAGCATCGATGTCAGCGTGAAGCCGATGACCGAAATGGTGAGCAGCCGCTTGCGTCCGAAACGGATCGCGAGAAAGGCTGTCAGCGGCGTCGAGATGGCGGCGGCGATAATGTAGGAGGTCAGTACCCAGGCGATCTGGTCCTGCGTCGCCGCCACGCTACCCTGCATATGCGGCAGTGCGACGTTTGCAATCGTCGAATCGAGCGTCTGCATCACCGTCGCGAGCATGACGGCGGCGGTGACGATCGCCTTGCGCATCGTCTCGTTCATTGAGCGGGGCTCGTCGTCCGGGTCGAGGCGACAGCTTCGGATTTTGTGTCGATCTCGACATTGGCGCTCATGCCGGCGCGGATTTCGGGGTCGCCCTGCTTGCGGTCGATTGAGACGCGGACGGGAATGCGCTGCACGACCTTCACCCAGTTGCCGGTCGCGTTCTGTGCGGGGAGCACGGAGAACTCCGAACCCGTCGCCTGCGAGATGCTGGCGACATGGCCGGTCCATTTACGGCCCGGATAGGTGTCGATATAGATCTCGGCCACCTGGCCCGGATGGACGTTGGTAAGGTCAGTTTCCTTGAAGTTGCCTTCGATCCAGACATTATCGAGGGAGACGAGGCTCACCACCGCCATGCCGGGCGCAACCTGGTCGCCGACCTGCGGCTGCTTGCCGGTCACGCCATCGAAGGGCGCGCGCACGGTCGCGCGTTCAAGGTTGAGCGCCGCGTTGTCGCGCTGCGCCTTCGCGGCGTGGTAGGACGCATGCGACTCGACCGGCGCATCGGGAGCGCCGTCGAGCTGCGCGGAAATCTGTTCGAGGCTCTGCCGCAGAACGCCGTCGAGCTGTGAGGCAGTGTCGAAATTGTGCCGCGCCGTGTCGAGGTTCGACTGGCTGGCGAAGCTGCGCTGGGCGAGCGCCGACTGGCGTTCGAACTGGCGCTTGTAATAGGCGATGCTGCTGGCGGAAAGTGAGAGCTGCGCCATCGTCATTTCATATTTCGCGCGCAACGCTTTCACGTTTGCCGTCGCCGTCGCAAGCTGCGCATCGGCCTGCGCCAACGCGATCTGATAGGGGGCGGGGTCGATCTGGAAAAGAGGATCGCCGGCCTTCACGTACTGGTTTTCCTTCACGAAGACCTGGACGATGCGTCCGCCGACATCGGGACTCACCGAAACCTTGTCCGCCTTCGCATAGGCGTTATCGGTGCTCACATAGCGGCCGCTTGTAAAGTAGACCCAGGCGATGAGGGCGAGGAGCAGGGCCGGGACGCCGATCAGAAGAATCGGGCGCAGCTGTGCCCGATCGCTGAGGAGGCGCCGCGCCGCGCTCGAAACGGGGGCGAATGTCACCGACATGCTTGGATGCCTTTCAGTTCAAAATACCAGATATCGAATGTGGATCGGCAGACAGCCGCCTAGCCGCCGCGTACCGGCGCGGAGGCGCCGAGATGCACGGCGGCGACATTGCCGCGCAACCGTTCGAGAAGGCCTGCAAGCGCCTCAATCTCCGAGGGCGCGAAGCCGCCTAGAACGGTGCCGTAGATTTCTTCCGCAATGTCCCAGATCTGCTCGAGAAGGGGAGCGGCCTGCTCGGTGACGAACAGGCGTTGCGCGCGCCGGTCCTTGGGATCCGGACGCCGTTCCACGAGACCCGCCGCGACGAGCTTGTCGATCAGGCGCGCGACCGTGATCGGCTGCACATCGAGAAGATCGGCAAGGCTCACCTGATTGAGCCCCTCGTTACGCGACAGGTGGACGAGCGCGCGCCACTGCGCCTGGGTCAGACCAAGCGATGCGATGCGCTCGTTGAAGATGCGCCGAAGCATCCGCGACGAGTCGCTGAGGAGGAAGCCGATTCCATGATCGCCGGAGCGCGGAACGGGGAGCGGTTTATGAAGCATTGCTGTTTAATGGCCTTACACTTAATAAGCCTTACTTATTATATGAAAAAAATAAAAGCCCCCGCAAGGGGGCTTGATGCAGAGCGGTGACGCCCGATGGCCATATCGTGTCCATCGGGCGGCCAGTAGGGGATCAGAAGGGGTCAGTAGGCGAGGATCGCATTGCCGACGAAGGCGAGGCCATAGAACCCGATGAATACGGAGATTGCCGCGGCCAGCGCCTGATCGGGATTGAAGTTGGGCGCCGTTCCGGCGAGGCCATGGGCGATCCGACCGGCCCTTGCGGAAGCGTGGGCTGCAAGGGCTTCCGCGCTGGCGAGCGCTTCGCAAACGATCCGGGGGGCTGCAGTCATGATGTCGTCCTTTGCAATCAGAGGGCTTGCCCCCTTGGACGTCTCATTCCCTTTGCCGTCGCCTCAAGGCGCTTCTGGCTTGCTGTGGAACAGAGCTGACGACGCATACCGACGAACTGCGATGAGCCGGGCCAAAACACCGGCCCGATTCATCATGCATTTAATATTATGCTGCGCCGCACAATATGACAATATGTCAGCGTGTGAAGATTGCGAGACGCACTAGATGCGACGCCCCGCCGCCTCCCAAAAGGGTTCGCGGAGCTTGCGCTTGAAGATCTTGCCGGAATCCTCGCGAGGCAATTCGGTTCGGAACTCGACGCGCTTGGGCACCTTGTAGCCGGCGATGCGCTCGCGCAGGAAGGCGCGGACCTCCGCCTCGCCGAGATCGGCGCCGGGCAGCCGCTGCACGACGGCGCAGAGCTGCTCGCCGAATTCCTCGTCGGGAATGCCGAAGACGGCGCAGTCGGCGACGCCGGGCATCTTGTGGAGCTCGGCTTCGATTTCGGCCGGATAGATGTTCACGCCGCCGGAGATCACCATGTCCTTCTGCCGGTCGCATAGATAGAGAAAGCCGTCCTGATCGAGATAGCCGACATCGCCGAGCGTGATGAGGCCGCGCTTTTCGGCGCGGCGGCGCTTCTCGTCGTCGCCATGATAGGTGAAGTCTGGAATGCGGTGCGAGCGGCAGACGATCTCGCCGGTTGCGCCCTTCGCAAGCTCCTCGCCATTCTCGCCGATCACCAGCACCTCGGCGCCGTCGATGGCTTTGCCGACCGTGCCCGGATGGGCGAGCCATTCCTTCGAGTCGCAGAAGACGACGGCTCCCGTTTCCGTGCCGCCGTAATATTCGTAGATCACCGGTCCCCACCATTCGATCATCGCCTGCTTCACATGGACGGGGCAGGGGGCGGCCGCGTGGACGACGAAGCGCAGGCTGGAGAGGTCGTATTTGCGCTTCACCTCTTCGGGCAGCTTCAGCAGGCGCACAAACATGGTCGGCACCATGTGGAGATGCGTGACCTTGTCACGCTCGATGGCGGCGAGAAGCTCTTCGGGATCGAAACGCGGCTGGAGAATGACTGTCGCGCCATAGCGAAAGGCGTAGAGCCCATAGGCGTTGGGCGCGGAGTGATACATTGGCCCGGTGATGACGGTGACCGTATTCTCCGGCGCACCGAATTTCGGGTTGAAACCCATGACGTGGCCGATAATCGTGGTCCATGCCGCTGTCTCTTCGGCCGTCGGCGGATTGCGGCGCACGCCCTTGGGGTGGCCTGTGGTGCCGGACGTGTAGATCATGGAGCCGGGTGCTTCGTCGGGCCCTTGCGCCTTGGGCGGAAATTTCGCCAGCCAGTCGTGCCAGAGTGGAATGCCCGCAGGCGCGCGCGCCGCATCCTTAGAAATTCCGTAAGCAGATAATATTTCCGGCGGCGTTTCGACGATGAAGACGGGCACGCCCTTCGGGATCGCCCTGGCTATCGGGTGATAGAGATCCGCATGGATCACGATCGCCTTGGCGCCGGAATTCTCGAAGATATAGGCGGCTTCGTCAGGCGAATTATGCCAGTTGGCGGGCGTCGAATAGGCGCCGACCAGACCGGCGGCGATTGAAGCCTCGAAGAAAGCGAGATCGTTGCGGAGATAGACGGCGACGACATCGCCCCGCCCGATTCCGAGTTCGGCAAAGCCGCTCGCGGCCCGGGCCGCATTTCCGCCAAGCGTGGCTATGTCCGCGGCGCGAGCGCCGGAACGCACATAAGAAGCCATTGGTCCCTCCCCATCAGCTTTTCTTGTTGCTGAAAGTGTAGCAGGCGAGGGGAGGGGGTACAGGCGATTTTCCGGGGTGCCGCGCTTACAAGCCTGTCGGCAGGGGGAGGGAGCCCATGCCCCGGCAGGGCTCCCCACATGTTCCTAGCTGTAGCGGGCCTCGCGCGCTGCGCCTTTCATGCCTGCTTTCACCTGATCGACGGCCCAGGCGATGTCGGCGAGATAGGTGTCAGCCACCTGAAGGTGGAAGGGCGAGAGCATGAGGTGAAGGCCCGCGGGCACCGTCGTCAGGCTTGTGAACCAGCCGCGTTCAAAGAGTTTGCCCCAGACGGCCATGCAGTCGATCTCGTCATGCGTGAACGAGATGATACCGAGTTGCGGATTTCCCAACACGCGGAAGCCGAGCGCCGTGACGCCTGCCGCGATTTTCTCGCGCGCATCGGTCACCTGCTTGTGCTTCGCGCGGTAGCCTTCGACGCCGAGGAAATTCATCACTGCCCATGCGGCGGCGATTGCGCCTCCGGGCCGGGTGCCCGCAAGCGTCGGCGTCACCATGCGGCCGCCCGGCCAGTCGCCGCAATCGAAGATCATATGTGCACGGAGCGCTTCTGAGCGGAAGAGAACCGTCGAGGCGCCCTTGGCGCAATAGCCATATTTGTGGAGGTCCGCAGACATGGAGGAAACGCCCGGCACCTCGAAGTCGAAGGGCGGGACGTCGCCGCCATTCATCCGCACGAAGGGCGCGATATAGCCGCCGACGCAGGCGTCCACGTGAAGCCAGAGCCCGCGCGCCTCGGCGAGTTCGCCAAGCTTCGCGATCGGGTCGATCAAGCCATAGGGAAAGCAGGGGGCGGAGCCGACGATCATGATCGTCTTGTCGTCGGCGGCCTTGCCCATAGCCTCCACATCCGCGAGGTAATTGACGAGGGGCACGCGCCGCACCTCGATCTCCATGACCTTCGCCGCCTTGTCAAAGGCAGGATGGGCGGACCAGGGCAGCACGATATTGAGCGCGCCCGTCAGGCCCTTCTCTTTCCGCGCATAATCACGCGCGGTCTTCATCGCCATGGTGATCGAGTCCGTGCCGCCCGAGGTGATGTTGCCCGCGGCCCCTTCCGGCGCATGGAGCAACGAAAGGCCCATGGCGATGACTTCGTCTTCCATCTTCTTCAGGCTTGGGAAAGCCATCGGCCCAAGGCCATTTTCGGACATGAAGAGCGTATAGGCTTCCTTCTGCACACGCTCCACGTCAGGGCCTGCATTGAAGACGTAGACGGCAGTCTTGCCCTCGCGCCACTTCACGTCATGCGCAGCCCGCGTCAGCATTTCCTGCTTCAGGTTCTCCCAATCGGTTCCCTTTTCGGGCATTGGCATCGTCATTTCCTTTTCCTCGCGTCGGCGGTGGGCTTCGGCCACATGCCTCTTTGTGCCTATACTCTCCGAAATGCCGACGGCTTGGAAGGTGGCGCCGCAAAAGAGCGCCCGCCGGAACGGAAAACGACAACAACAGGAGGGTACAACGATGCAGCTGGAAGATCTCACATATGACGTGAAGGACCGCGTTGCGCTTCTGACGCTCAATCGCCCGGACAAGCTCAATGCCTGGACGGCGGCGATGGAGAAGAGCCTGAAGCATGCGCTGGCCGCCGCCGTCGCGGACGACAATGTGCGCGTCATCGTGGTGACGGGCGCGGGGCGTGGCTTCTGCGCTGGCGCTGACATGGGTCTTCTGCAAAGCATCAAGCCCGACAATTGGGAGGAACGCGAGCTTGCGCAGGCGGCGCGGGAAGAAAAATTCGATTTCGCCAGTGGATTGGGCCCCGACGTATCGC
>JAJXZC010000845.1 GCA_021780275.1 Pseudomonadota bacterium | reverse complement strand
CGATCGTCGGGACATTCATTCTTGCGCCGCTATGTTTTTATTTGGGCTACCAGCTTCTTTATCCCACCTATACCTACAGGTACCGTCTTTCCGTCGAGGTCGAAACACCGGATGGATTACGTTCGGGTTCGAGCGTGATCGAGGTTCGTTATGAGATGTTTCCTGAATTATTGACAGAGCGCGACCACATATCGCGCGTCTTCGGTGAAGCCGTTTTTGTCGACCTGGGCCAAGGCAAGAACCTGATCGGATTGCTTGCGTCCGGTCCGAGCGGAGAAGATGTTGACTATCCCGGCCGCATCGTTTTCCAGGCGTTTAAGCTTGACGGTAACGATCCAAATACTCCCAAGCGCCTACCGCAGCTTCAGGGAAAGCGCGATCTCGATATCTATCATTCGGGCACTAACAATGTGATGAAGCGATTACTTCCGACGTTCGTAACTTTGATTGATCTTACCGATCCAGGCACCGCGCACGTTGTACCGGTCGGCTTATTCGACAGGATATTCGGAGCAGGCTTTAAACTACGAAGCGTTGCAATCGAGATGACGACCGATCCAATTACCGCGGGAATCGAGAGCAAAATTCCGTGGGTCCAAAACTACGGTCGCGAAGCCGTCTTTGAGCGTCAACTGCGTGGGACGAACGCAGGATCAAGTCTCACTCCCGGGTTGAATTTAAAAAGAAAAGGAATCTAGGATGTTGATGTCCGACGATTTGTTCTTGGAATTGCGGTGACAGTGCACTTAATTCGGCGAAAGCTCGCTGGCGGCCTTTCGATCCGGACCGCTTCGGCCTGCGCTTGCCCGGTTTGAGGGAGCGCCCGGTCAGACGTTCGATGCCGGCGAGGAAGCGATCATTTCCCGGCGGCCGGCCGATGCTCTCCGCGGCGCGCAGGCGAGCGAACGGGTCCGGCTCCGGCGGCGAAAAAGGGCCAACGGAATGCGAAAAGGAGGCCGTTAACCTCCATGACGTCACACGCCTGAAATATCCGTAAGTGAACGTCGGGAACTGAGAATCATTCCAGCTCGCAGGTTCCCCCGATGCGGATTATGATCGCGACCGACGCCTGGCGCCCGCAGGTAAACGGCGTGGTGCGCACCCTGACCTCGTTGGCGCGCAGCGCGTCGGCGCTGGGGGCCGATATCGCTTTCCTGACCCCGGACGGGTTTCCCTCCGTCGGCGTTCCAACCTATCCGGGCTTGCGCATCGCGTTGCCGAACCGGCGCGAGATCGCGCGAAGGATCGAGGCGGCCGCGCCGGACGCGATCCACATCGCGACCGAGGGGCCGATCGGCTGGGCGGTGCGGGCCTATTGCCGCCGCCGCAAGCTCGCCTTCACCACCTCCTATACGACGCGCTTTCCGGAATATATCGCGGTGCGCTCCATCATTCCGGCGGCATTGAGCTATGCGGTGCTGCGGCGCTTTCATGCCGCGGCTTCGATGACGATGGTGGCGACCGGCTCGCTCCATCATGAGCTCGGCGCCCGCGGCTTCCGCAGGCTCGGCTTCTGGGGACGCGGCGTCGATACCGAGCTCTTCAACCCGGATCATCCGGCCGGGCTCGATTTGCCGCGCCCGGTCTTCATGACGATGGGCCGGGTTGCCGTCGAAAAGAATATCGAAGCCTTTCTTGCGCTCGACCTGCCGGGGTCGAAGGTCGTGATCGGCGACGGGCCGCAAAGGGCCGAGCTCGAGCGCAAATATCCCAGGGTCGGATTTCTCGGCGAAAAGACCGGGGCGGATTTGACCGCGCACTTGGCCGCGGCGGACGTCTTTGTGTTTCCGAGCCGCACCGACACCTTCGGCGTCGTGCAGCTCGAGGCGCTGGCCTGCGGCACGCCCGTCGCCGCCTTCCCGGTGACCGGCCCGCTCGACGTGATCGCGGACCATCCGGTCGGTGCGCTCGATCACGACCTTCGCAGCGCGTGCTTGCGCGCGCTCGGCATCTCCCGGGATGAATGCCGGCGGTTTGCGCTGGAGCGCTCCTGGGAAAACAGCGCGCGGCAGTTCATCGGCAATCTCAGCGCGCTGCAGCCGAGCCGTTCGTTGCGGCCGGCGCCCTTCGTGGCGGGCAGGCACGCGGTGCGCGGCTGAGAACAACAGGCAATCGGGCCGGGACGGCGACGCCGGATCAGGCCGCAGAGATCAACGGGGAAAAGTGACCATGGCAGAAATCGTCAAGCTGGACGGCGCGGCGCAACTGGACTTCGACCGCGAAATGGTCGAGCAGGCCTACGACCGCTGGGCCCCGGTTTATGACCTCGTGTTCGGCGGCGTGTTCAGCAAGGGCCGCGACGCCGCCATTCAGGCGACCAACAAGATCGGCGGCCGCGTGCTCGAGGTCGGTGTCGGCACCGGCATTTCGCTGCCGCTCTACGCGCCGCATGTCCGCATCTTCGGCACCGATATTTCGGAAGCGATGCTGAAGAAGGCGAAACGGCGCGTCGCCGATCTGCGCCTGAAGAATATCGAGGGACTTGCGGTGATGGACGCCGAGAAGCTCGAGTTCCCCGACGACTCCTTCGACGTGGTGATGGCGCAATATGTCGTTACCGCGGTGCCGAATCCGGAAGTGGCATTGGACGAGTTCGCGCGCGTGCTGCGGCCGGGCGGCGAGTTGATCATCCTGACGCGCGTCAGCGCGGATGCCGGCATCCGCC
>JAJXZC010000710.1 GCA_021780275.1 Pseudomonadota bacterium | reverse complement strand
CCGAACGCGCGGCGACCGAAGTCGAAAACGCCGTTTCGACCCTCGTCAAAGAGGCGCTCGCCGACCAGAGCGTCGTCACCAATGACGTGCTCGACACGATCGAGAGCATGATCGCCAAACTCGACGAGAAATTGACCGCCCAGGTCAACGAGATCCTGCACGCCCCCGAATTCCAGTCACTCGAAAGCGCCTGGCGGGGGCTGCATTATCTGGTGTTCAATTCCGAGACCGACGCCCAGCTCAAGATCAAGGTGATGAATGTCTCGCAAAGCGAGATCTACCGCAACTTGCGCCTTTATCCCGGCGCCCGCTGGGATCAGAGCCCTCTCTTCAAAAAGGTTTACGAGGCGGAATTCGGCCAGCTCGGCGGCGAGCCCTATGGGGCGATCATCTGCGATTATCATTTCAGCCACCGCGCGCCAGACATTCAGCTCATGCGCGATCTGTCCAAGGTCGCCGCGGCCGCGCACGCCCCCCTGTTCGCGGCGGCCGAGCCGACGCTCATGGGCATGGACAGTTGGAACGAGCTGATGAATCCCCGCGACCTGTCGAAGCTGTTCGACACGCCGGAATACGCCGCCTGGAAAGGCCTGCGCGATCAGGCCGATTCCCGCTATCTCGGCCTTTGCATGCCGCGGGTTCTGTCGCGCGTTCCCTATGGCGCCAAATCCGAACCGGTCGAGGAATTCGCCTTCGAAGAGGACACGGACGGCCACAAGGGCGAGAAATACGCCTGGATGAACGCCGCCTACGCCATGGCGGTCAATGTCAATCGCGCCTTCAAGGAATATGGCTGGTGCACGCGCATTCGCGGCGTGCAGTCGGGCGGCGAGGTTCTGAACCTGCCGACCCATGTGTTTCCGACCGACGACGGCGGCGTCGACATGAAGTGCCCGACGGAGATCGCCATCAGCGACCGGCGCGAGCATGAGCTGGCCAAGTCGGGACTGATCCCGATCATCCATCGCAAGAATACCGACAAGGCGGCCTTTATCGGCGCGCAGTCCGTCTACAAGCCGAAAAAATACGAAGGCAAGAACGGCGTCGAAGCAACCGCGTCCGACAATCTCTCGGCTCGCCTGCCCTATATGTTCGCGGCGTCCCGCTTCGCCCATTATTTGAAATGCATGGTGCGCGACAAGGTCGGAGGCACGAAGGAGAAGGAAGGTCTCCGGACGTGGCTGCAGGAATGGATCATGCAGTATGTCGACGGCGATCCCCTTCATTCCTCGGAGACGACGAAGGCCAAGCTGCCGCTCGCCGACGCCAAGGTCGATGTGTTCGAGGATCCTGAAAATCCCGGCTATTACAGCGCCCGCTTCTATCTGCGCCCGCATTATCAGCTGGAAGCCATGGATATCGGCCTTAGCCTTGTTTCGCGCCTTCCCAATACCGCAACCGGCTCCATGTGACGCCGCGCAATGCGGCGAAAGCTATCGCAACGGGACAGCCAACAGGGGGGAAAAATGTCGAGAGTCGATTATTTTCTCAAACTCGACGGCATCGAGGGCGAATCGCACGACGACAAACATCAAAAGGAAATCGAGTTATTGTCCTGGTCGATCGGCGCGACCAACAGTGGCAGTTTCGCGCTCGGCTCGGGCGGCGGCACCGGCAAGGTCCAATTTTCCGACGCCCACTTCACCAAACATATCGACAAGTCTTCCGCCAAGCTGATGGAAGCCTGCGCGACCGGCCAGCACATTCCGAAGGGCGTTGTGACCGCTCGCAAGGCCGGCGTGAAGGAAGGGCAGATCGAATATTTCAAGATCTTGCTCAGCGACGTGCTGGTTTCGTCCTATCAACTGACCGGATCGGGCGGCGGCGATGTCCTGCCGCATGAATCCCTCTCCTTGAACTTCGCCAAGGTCGAGTTCGAATATAAAGAGCAGAAACCTGACGGCTCCGCGGGAGGATTGATGCGTGGCGGCTGGCATATCAAAGAGAATAAGAAGGTCTGATTTCTTATTTTCACATCGCTGCCGCGCGCGACCGCGCCGAAGCGTTGTTGCGGAGCGGCGGTCGTTCCAGCGAGCGCGCCGATGCCGCAAAAGAACCGTCTGAGCCCGCCGCTGATGTTCGCGTTCCGCGCCGCCCACGAGGCCAAGGACGCCAAGCGGCCGATCCCGTCCCTCGATCGCGGCGCCTTGGCGTCGCGCGACCCGCGCCGCGCCGGCCCGCGCATTGCCGTTACCGAGGCGCTGCTGCGTCGCGAGGTCGCCCGCGATCTCGAAATGCTGATGAATTCGATTGCGCTCGAATCGACCGACGACCTGACGGATTTCGACGATGTGCGCGATTCGATCATCAATTTCGGTTTGCCGGACATCGCCCACCGGACGATCGACGAAGTCAAGCTTGCTGAAATCGAGGGCGAAATCCGCCGCGCGCTCGCACGGTATGAGCCACGCCTCGACCCAGGATCGATCGTCGTGCGCCGGGATCAATCCTCGGATGGCGAAGCGCTCAAATTGCGCTTCCTCGTCGAGGCCCAGCTCTTCTGCCAGCCGATCAATATTCCCGTGGAATTCGTCGCCGACGTCGATTTCGACAGCGGCGAAATTTCCGTCAGCCGTACGTAGCGCCAATGGATCGCGAGTTCCTCGACCACTACAATCGCGAACTCCAGCTGCTGAAAGAACAGGCGCGGGAATTCGCCGAGGAAT
>JAJXZC010000286.1 GCA_021780275.1 Pseudomonadota bacterium | reverse complement strand
GCCTTGCCCCGTCAAACCCTTTTTTGCGTCAATTTCCAAAAAAATTCACGCTCTTTGCGCTTGACTCTATCGGTCGGATTTGTGTTGCGCTGCAAGCACTTCTCGCGCGGTGATTCCGGTCCGGTTGGTGCTCTCCTTCTATTGGCAAGAGGCCGGTCGCACCGGTTTCGGGGCGTTATGGGACAGGTTTCGTGGACCCGTTATATAGCTGCTCCATAATGGGAAGATAACGAAGCCGAATGACATATGGCGCGTTGACAGGGCAGTCCTGAGAACGCATCGTTTGTTCACGACAAATTACAATTCGTTACCGACCGCCTGCGGGGGCGCTCGGCAGCGGGGCGGACGCGGGGTCCGCTCTGGACGACCAGGGGATCTCTACTTGTACGACGCGGGGAAGCAATCCGACGAATTCGGCATGGATAAGGGCGGCTCCGACGTGGAGACCGCGGCTGACGAGCTCGCGCCGATGGCCCGGATCCGGCAGTCTCTTCAGCACTCCATGAAGCTCTATATGTCGGTCAGCCGGCTGGTTCTCGGCCAGAGTCTCGGCCAGCACCGCTGGCTTGCGGCCACGGGGGTCGTGGGAGTTCTCTCTTTTGCGCTGCTCGGCATGGGCGTCGCCGCACTTGTCGCCCCCTATTCCAACGTCGAGATGGCCGCGCTGACGGCCGACCAGGCACCCCAGATCGTCGCCCTGGATGCCGACGGTCCCGTCCAGCGGCTGTCATTGGACACCGAAACGCCAGCGGGCCCGGCGTCAGATGCTCCCGAACAGGCCGCGTCCAGCGAGACCGCACCGGCCCAGACCGCACCAGCACAGACCGCGGCGCTCGAGACATCGCCAGCCCACACCGTCGCGCCGACCGAACCTCAGGAAATTCAGACCAAGGTTGCCATCAACGACGGCGAAACGCTGATGCAGGTGCTGACCGATGCGGGTGCCGACCGAGTGGACGCGTATCACGCCATCGCCGCAATGAAACCGGTCTACAGCCCGTCTAAAATGCGGGCCGGCCAGGAAATATCGCTCACCTTCCTGACCAATCCGACCGCCAACAAAGACGAACCCGCCAAGCTTCTCACCGCAATTTCGCTTCAGCCCGACATCGAGCGCGCCATTCAGGTAAATCGCGCCGAAGATGGCAGCTACAAGACCGAAGAATTCCAGAAAGAGCTGAAAAGCGGCTTCGCCCATGCCAAGGGCGCCATCAATTCAAGCCTCTTCCTCGACGCGCAGCAGGCCGGAATTCCGGCGCCGATCATCCTCGAGATGATCCGCATGTTCTCCTACAGCGTCGACTTCCAGCGCGAAATTCACCCCGGCGACACATTCGAAGTCTTCTTCGACCGGAAATACGACGAAGACGGCGTTCCCGTGAAGGAAGGCCAGATCGCCTATGCCGCGATGACCGTCGATGGAAAGCCCTACCGCCTTTGGCGCTTCAAAACCGCGGATGGCGGCTGGGACTACTATGACGAGAACGGCAACAGCATGAAGAAGTTCCTGATGAAGACGCCGATTGACGGCGCCCGCATCAGCTCCGGCTTCGGCATGCGCCTGCACCCGATCCTCGGCTACAGCAAGCTTCATGCGGGCGTAGACTTCGCGGCCCCCAAGGGAACGCCGATCTATGCCGCGGGCGACGGCGTCGTGAAAATCGCTGGCTGGGTCAACGGCTATGGCAATTTCGTCGAACTCGGCCACGCCAACCGATATGAAACGGCCTATGGCCACATGAGCGCTTTCGCCAAGGGCATCCACCCGGGTGTGCGCGTGCACCAGGGCCAGGTCATCGGCTATGTAGGCTCGACCGGCCGTTCGACAGGCCCGCATCTCCATTACGAAATCCATATCGCGGGCAAGAAAGTGAACCCGCTCGGCGTCAAGGTCGCAACCGGCGTGAAGCTTGCGGGCAAGCAGCTCGCCGCCTTCAAGGCGACGCGCGCGAATGTCGGCAGCCAGATGGCCGAAACACCGCTGATGACGAGAGTGGCGCAAGCCTCGGAGACGCCGAAGGCAAACTGAGCGACAGGGGATCAGGACGAAGATCGAAAAAGGGGCCGGAAAACCGGCCCCTTTTCATTTGTCGCGATAGCGCCGCGTTAGTGGACGGCGTGAATCCCTTGGGCGTCGTCCCCCGCAATATGGCCATCGACCGTGTCATGACCGTTGATGACGATGCCGTCGGCGCTGGCTGAAACCGTCACCGTCTCGCCATCCTTGATCCGGCCTTCGAGCAGAAGCTCCGCCAGCGGATCCTGAACATTGCGTTGGATGACGCGCTTCAGCGGTCTTGCGCCATAGACCGGGTCGTAGCCTTCATCGGCAAGCCAGGTCCGCGCGCCGTCATCAAGATGAATCGCGATCTTGCGGTCCGCCAGAAGCTTCTGGAGACGCTTCATCTGGATATCGACGATGGAGTCCATCTGCTCGCGGGTCAGACGGTGGAAGAGCAGAATCTCGTCGAGACGGTTGAGGAATTCCGGGCGGAAACGCGACCGCACCACATCCATCACCTGCTCGCGGACGTCCTCCACCGCGCCGCCTTCGGCGAGATATTCGGCGCCGAGATTCGACGTCATGATGATGAGCACGTTCTTGAAGTCGACCGTGCGTCCCTGCCCGTCCGTCAGGCGCCCATCGTCAAGCACCTGAAGCAGCA
>JAJXZC010000645.1 GCA_021780275.1 Pseudomonadota bacterium | reverse complement strand
ATGGTGATCCTCGCTGGCGTGACCACTTCGCAAGGAGACGTGCCGTTTTACACGCGGCCACCTTCACATTTGCGCAAATTTCCGGGTGGGTGCCCCGCGCCTTCGCACGCCATTGGCGGCGAAAGCGGAATGAACGCGAAGCGCGAGTGAGGTCTGGACGACAGATATGGAGCGGGCGAAGGGAATCGAACCCTCGTATGCAGCTTGGGAAGCTGCCGTTCTGCCATTGAACTACGCCCGCGAAATCTTCAACAAAATCAGGTACTTTAGCTTGTTTCCGTCCTGATTTGAGCCTCGCACCATTGTGTCATCGTGATGTCGGCTGATTTCCCGACGCGCGTTTATATGCTGCGTGTATCCTGCGCGGCAACCGCTATCTGCCCGTTCATGGCTCAAGCGCTGGATCAAGGCATCCGCGCAGCTGCTTCATCACAATATCCTGGCGTTCGCCAACAAGCCCGCCCATGAGGCAGCACTCCAAGGCGCGAACCCCAGTCGTGAAATCGCCAAGCTGATCAAGAGGACCATGGGTCCCTGAGACAGACGGCGCGCAAGCCCGGCAGTCCCGCTCTTCTGAAAAACAGTTCCAAAAAGTAGCCATACTGAGATCGCGCTGAGCAGCGCGATACTGCACCTCTGGCGATGATCTTCCTGCCATCTCCAAAGGTTTTACCCCCGAGAGGGTCGACAATGCCCTAAAGCCGGGGGATCCAACCTGGACGGCTCAGCAGGTATTTGACCATCCGCGGCGGAATGCTCAATGGCGTGGCGATCTCGGCATCGTCCTTCGGTAATCCGATAAGGATCGACGCTTCGTTTCCGCTTCGTACTTTGGCAAGCCACTCAGGATCGACGACCACCGCGCGCCCGACGGCGACCAGATCTGCTCCCAGTCCGATGGCGCCCTTGGCATCGCTACATGTTTTGATCCCGCCGCTTGCCATGACCGCACTGCGGCCGCCGATGACGCGGGCAAATTCGGCAATCGGATTCTGTGCCGGGATCGGGGCCTGCGCGACCGGGCGATCATAAACGCGGGCTTCTCCCGTCGGTCGGCTCAGGCGATAGTTATCGAGCGAAACGGAGATGTAGTCGAGTTTCAGCTTGGAAAGCTCGCTGACAAGCAGTTTGGCATCTTCAAGCGTATAGCCGTCCGCCTCAGCTTCAAACGGCGTGATGCGGAAACCCGCAATCAGCCTTGGGCCGAGTGCGTCGCGAACGGCCTGGGAGACAGCAAGAGGAAAATTCATACGCTTTGCAAGCGTGCCGCCCCAGTGATCATCGCGACGATTGGCCCGTGGCGAAAAAAACTGATGGACCGCGTAGTGGTTGGCGCCGTGGATCTCGACGCCGTCGAATCCGGCCGTTCGGGCGAGCGAAGCCGCCTCGCGGAAGCGCGCAATCAGGGCCACCACCTCTTCTTCTGCCATCGCTCTTGGCGTGGGTGATCCGGGCCGCAACGAGGCAACCGCGGAGGCCGCACGCATGCGTTGCTCCCCAATCAACTCAGGTTTGGCGATGCGGCCGCCATCATAGATCTGGAGGATGGCCAGACCTCCGGCACAGCGCATCACCTCCGCGAGCCGCCTGAGACCGGGCAGATGTCCCACATGCGTCGCGCCTATCCCCTGCCACGAGCGCCCGTCCTGCTCCACATAGGTGGCGGACGAAATGACAACTCCGAACCCCGCCGCAGCCCGCCGTTTGACAAATTCGAGTTCGTCATCGGTCACCGTCCCATCGTCGTGAGACGCATCGGTTGTAAGCGGCGCCATCACAAACCGGTTCGCGGCCTCCTGCCCGCTGTTGAACCGAAAGGGAGACCAAACACCCATCAAACCTCCAGAATTCCTGATTGCTATACACGGGACGCCGGCGGCGGCAACGACCGCTGGGTTGCGGTCATGCACGTCGATTTTGCGCCCTGCGGACGAGGTTACCCCAAGGAGCCGACGTCATGACAGGCGTTGCGCGTCGTCAAGCAGCGCCAAACGGCGACTTGACCGGGCCCGCGTCCTGAGAGGAGGATAAGTCATGGATCTGTCATCTCAACAATTGGCCTTGAAGGCCCAAGCCGCCGCGCTCTCAAACGGGCTGATACGTCAACGTGCGCCAGAAATTGATCAATCCCGGGAATATCCCTGGGATGTCGTCGAAGCGCTGAAGGCCGAGCGCTTCATGGGGATGACAATTCCGGAAGAATACGGCGGCCAGGGACGTAGCTTCCTCGACACCGTGCTGGTCGTGGAGGAGATCGCCCGCTCGTGTACGGTGTCGGCGCGCATCGTGGTCGAGGCGAACATGGGAGCGATCTCGACCGTCATGGCGTACGGCACCGATGCGCAGCGCAAGCGCGCTGCCGATCTCGTCCTCGGCGGCGACAAGCCGGCGATCTGCATCACAGAGCCCGACGCCGGCAGCGATGCGGGCGGAATGACGACGCGAGCCGACAGGCGCGGCAATCGCTACGTGCTCAACGGCAAGAAACACTGGATCACCGGCGCCGGCGTGTCGCGCCTGCATCTGATTTTCGCGCGCGTGTTCGACGAGGACGGCGAAGAGCTCGGCGTCGGCGGTTTCTTGGCCGTGCGCGGGGAAGCCGAAGGGCTGCGCGTGAGCAAGCGCGAAACCACGATGGGGCTCTGTGGCATGCCCGAGGGCGAACTC
>JAJXZC010000280.1 GCA_021780275.1 Pseudomonadota bacterium | reverse complement strand
AACGCGCCCATCGTGCCCGCATTGGCGATATTGCTGGCCGACGTCGCAAGGCGCTGGTTTTGCGCCATAAGCCCGCTGAGGGCGATCGAAAGAGCATCCACCATTAGCCCATTCTCCCGTTTTAGCGTATAGTACCATTATATACAGTAAGCCTTAACTTTTTGTTTATATAGTAGGTTAAGGAGGGGCAGAATCATGCAACTGACGTCAAGATCGGCTTTACTACTTGTTTTTTCGGTGTTTTTCGCGTCGCTGGTCGGCGCCTGCGCGCCGACGGCGCCTGAATCGGCCTTTAACGAGCCTGACCGCACGGCGGACAGGTCCGTTTCCGCCGCGAGCGTGATGCCCGGCTGGCTGTTCAACACGCCCGACTATTACGAATTTTCCCCGCTGGTCAGCAACAGCGATCCCGAGACTCAGCATCCGCATCAATGGGACGGACAGGACTGGAATCCGGCGATGTGGAATCCGCGCTGGACGCCGGACATCGCCATTCAAAAATTCTACAACGCGGGAATCTTTGCGGCAGGCCCCGCGCTGGAGCCGTGGACGAAGCCGACCGTCGTGCTGGGGCCGACGTTCTATCAACTGTCAGACCTCGACCAGCGCCGCACGCTCAAATTGCTCGTCGACCAGAGAGAGTATCTCAAGAAAGGTTATTCTTACGTCAGCCTGGTGGACTGGCACACGCATGACGTTGTGGGCGCCTATACCGCGCAGGGCATGTTTCTTAACTAGAAATTAAAATGTCGTTCATCAGGAAGTTTCTTTTTTGCGTCGTCCTGCTGTGCTGCGTCGGCACCGCGCGGGCTTATGCCGACGGCGTGACGATCCTGCGCGACGCGGAAACCGAACACGATCTTAAAATCATGGCGACGCCGCTGTTCAAGCAGGCGGGGCTCGTGCCGGGCAACGTGCGCTTCATCATCGTCGAAAGCGACCAGATGAACTCCTTCGTCGCGGGCGGGCAGAATATCTTTCTTTATACGACGCTGATCCTCGATACGGCGAACGCGGCGGAATTGATCGGCGTCATCGCCCACGAAACCGGCCACATCGCCGACGGGCATTTGCTGCGCGGCGCGATGGACGCCTCGCACCTGTCGGCGGAAGCCATCCTTGCCGACCTGCTCGGCGTGGTGGTGGGCGTCGCGGGTCGTTCCCCCGACGCGGGCATCGCCATCGGCATGGGCGGCAACAACATGCTGACGCGCAATTATCTCCAGTACCGCCGCACGCTCGAAGGGTCGGCCGACCGCGCGGGCATCCGCTTTTTGCAGGGCGCGGGGCTGCCGGTCACCGGCTTTCTGAGCTTCATGAAAAAATTGCAGTCGCAGGAGCTCTTGCCGGAGTCGGAGCAATCCGCCTACGTGCAGGACCACCCGCTGACGCAAGACCGCATCGACGCTTTGCAGCACGCCGTCGACACCGGCCCGCCGGGCAAGATTCCGCCGGGCTGGAACGAAATGCACGCGCGCATCGTCGCCAAGCTGCGCGGCTATCTTTATCCGAACAGGGAGCTTGCCATTCACGACAATTCCCTCGCGACGCGCTACGGCCACGCGGTCGCCTGGTTCCGCGACGACCGCCCGAACAAGGCGCTCGACATCATGGCGTCTTTGATCAGGGAAAAACCCGACGATCCTTTCTTCCGCGAGCTCAAGGGGCAGATCCTCTACGAGAACGGCCATATCGAAAAATCCATTCCGCCTTACGCCGAAGCCGTGAAGCTGGCGCCCTGGTCCGGCCTGATCCGCATCGAATACGCGCAGAGCCTGCTCCAGTCGCATGAAGACGTGAAGCAGCGAGAGGTCGAGGCCATACGCCAGCTCAACCTCTCGCTGGAAACGGAAAAGCAGAATCCGGAAGCGCGCTATCTGCTCGCCATCGCCTATGGCAAACTGGGCGACATCGGCCAGTCGCGCCTTCAGCTTGCCGAGGAGGCCTTGCTTGAAAACAACAAAAGTTTCGCCCATCGCGAGGCGGCGCTTGCGAAAATGCTTCTCCAGAAAGGCACGCCGTCTTACCAGCGGGCAGAGGATATTCTGGATTTGCTCGGGCACGAAGGGAAAAAAGGATGAAAAAACGAGAAAAAGATTGCTTTTACCGCCCCTAAACCGCAGATTCAGAGTGAAACATTCAACTTGTAAACAGCAGAGGATTGTCAACCATGTCGATGAAAAAAATTGCCCTTTCGGGATTGGCGCTGTCAGCGATGCTTGTCGCCGCGATCGCCTTTTTCGGCCCGACGCCGGCGCGCGCGGGCGATGCGGGACTGACGGAAGCGCAGGTCAAGCAAATCGTGCATGATTATATCGTCAACCATCCCAAGCTGATCATGGACTCGGTAAACAATTACCGATTCGAGGCGGCGAACGAGCAGGCCGCCGAGGGCGTGAAGAAAAACAAGAAAGAGCTGTTGAGCGCAAATTCTCCCGAAGCGGGCAACCCCAACGGCAACGTCACGGTCGTGGAATTTTTCGATTACAACTGCCATTTCTGCAAGGGCTCCTATCCCGCCGTCGAGGCTTTGCTGAAGGATGACAAAAACGTCCGCTTCGTCTTCAAGGATTTTCCGATCCTCGGGCCGTCTTCCATAGAGGCGGCCAAATGGGCGCTCGCCGCGCAAAAGCAGGGCAAGTATTTCGCCTTCCATACCGCCATGAT
>JAJXZC010000134.1 GCA_021780275.1 Pseudomonadota bacterium | reverse complement strand
CCTTCAAGCGTCGCAGATCGCTGCTGACGGCATGGTGTCAGTAGCATGTCAGTATAAGGGATGAGGCAACAGAGGAGAGAGCGCCATGATCCGTCTTTTTCAGTTTCCCCCGACCCTCAAGGGCACGCCCAATGCCAGCCCATTCTGCGTCAAGCTCGAATGCGCGCTCCGGCTTTACGGCCTCGCCTATGAGACAGAAACGGTTCCCGATCCCGCCCCCGGACCCAAGCACAAGGTTCCCTTCGTCGAAATCGACGGTGAGCGCGTCGGCGATTCGGCGCTCATCCTCGACCTTCTGAAGTCGCATCACGGGCTCGACCTCGATCGCGGCCTCGACGCGCGGAAGCGGGCCGAAAGCCACGCCCTGCAGCGCATGATCGAGGAGCGGCTCTATTGGGTGATGGTCTATAGCCGCTGGGTGGAGCCGGAAGGCTGGGACATCATCAGGCCGCTCTTTTTCGCGGCGCTACCCTGGCCGATGCGCAGGCTCATCCCCCGCATGGCGCGGAAGGCCGTGCGGCGAAAGCTGGACGGTCAGGGCATCGGCAGGCATACGCGCGAGGAAATCTACGCGCTCGGCGCGCATGACCTCGCCGCGCTGTCGGCCTTTCTCGACGACAATCCGTTCCTCTTCGGTGAAACGCCGACGCTTGCCGATGTCACGATGTACGGGTTTCTCGTGAACATCATCGGGCCGGACATCGCGAGCCCGCTGAAAGACGCCGCGCTCGGCCACACGAACCTCGTCGCTCACACGGAACGCATGGGCGAACTCTTTGCCTCGACACGGCTGCCGCGCCGGTTCAAGGCTGCCGCCTGATCGCCAGTCAGTGCTTTTTCTTGTGCTGGTCGGCGGGGTGTTTTGGCTCGCCCGCATGGGTGCCCGTCCAGGCGGGCGGGTCACTTGCCGGGAAGGTTTCCTCGCCGGTCTCGTCGACGATGTCGTTCTTCTTCAGCGCAGGTTTCTTCTTGTCGGAGTTCGGCATTGGAACCTCCTTCTCTCATTGAAATGAGATAGGGCATTGTTCCGCGCTTTTCAGCCCATGACGAGAGCCAAAATGCGCTCCACGATGGCGCCGCCGAGCCAAGAGCCGAGCGGCAGCGCGAGATAAAGCCCGAAGCGGAAGACAGTCGGCATGTCGAGCGGCCATTCGCGCGCCTTTTCGACACGTCCTTCGAGCGCGAGAAGCGCGGAAAGCCGCGGCGCGGCGCGATCGCTTTCGGCGCCTTGACTATCAAAGACGGCGCGCGTCTCGACGATCTCGCGGCGAAGCCGAGCAAGCTCGACCTTTTTCGCGTTATCGATAAGCCTGTGCACACGCCACATGGGCCAAGCGAAAACGATGGTCGCGCTTGCGACGAGCCCCGCGATCAATGGCAGGAACAGCTCCGTCGAGCGCTGGCCGAGAAGAAGCAGCAACACGATGGTGCCGGTAAGGAGCCAGGGAAGCGCGCCGCGCAGCGCGATACGTCCGAAACCGTCGAGTTTCGATATGTCGAGAAGATCAATCGCCACGCGGTGATCGAGGTCGCGCACAAAGACCGATGTGTCCATGCGCAGGAAGGAGAGGCTGCGGAAAATCTCCGTGAAGAGGCCGAGCGTCATGACGAAGAACCAGGCATTGGTCAGCGTCATGTTGGAAGGCCAGACCACCCGCCCATCGGGGCGATAGACGATCGTATAAAAAACAAAGCCCGCCGCCGCACCAATAAGGCCGAAGAACGCGGCGCGGCGAAGCGCAACACGCGTCGGCCCGCGCTCAAGTTCGGCAAGCCTTTCGATGCTCATCGAAACGCCGAGCTTCGAAAGCTTCCATGCTTCCGCCAGATTGGCGCTTCGCGTGTACTGGCCGAGGCTGATGATGGTCCACCAGAGCAGCGACATGCAGAGCGCCGTCCACGCATCGGATGAAAGCGTCGGATCGCCCGTGCGGTCGATGACAATGTCGAGGCCGTTCCAGAGCGCACAGAACACGAAGCTCAGATAGAGCAGCACCGCAATGACGGCGCCCGTCCAGAAGAGATTGAGGGGCGAGGCAAGCACAATCCGCGTCTCCCAGCCGAAGCTCCGGTCTTCTCCCTTGGCTCTCATCGATGTAGCTCGCATTCCTGTCCCGGCCTCGGAATGAAGCGTATCAGGTCCAGCTTCCCGCCTGTCCATTTGAAAAAGGACCAACCTTCCTGCCGCTCGTCTTCATTGATTGCGCCAAGTGTAATCAGGAGATCGCTGTCGAGACGGAATCGAAGACCCGTATACTCCGTCTCCTCGCCATCGACGGCCTGTACATGGTCCGTCGCGATGTTGTGAATGCCTGCGGGAAAGAAGACCTCGCCGGTCCGCGCGTCGACGATCGCAAATTGCAAGCAGCTGCTCCCGCAACCCCAGCCCACGATGGTGTAGCGGCCTGCGAAATTCGGTCCCTTGGTGGCGCCCTCCTTCAGGACGCTCCGATAGAGCTTGGCTTGTTTATTTCCATCTATCCTCGCCGCTGCGGGCCGTCCGAGCTTGGGCACCGCCACTTGGTGCCCATCGAAATGCGGCGGGTTGAGTCGATCCGCATCTTGCAACGAAAAAAGCGGCGAACATTCTTCGGCTCCGACGGGCGCGCAGAGTGCCACGATACCGATCGCCAACGCGGCCATGCCAGCGGAGCGCCGCCAGACCATCTT
>JAJXZC010000042.1 GCA_021780275.1 Pseudomonadota bacterium | reverse complement strand
CCAAAGCGCAAGAAGGTCGTTGTTGAGCTTGAAGCGCGTGATCTCGTCGAGCGCGGCGAAAGGCTCGTCCATGAGCAGCACTTTCGGCTTCGTCACCAGTGCGCGGGCGATGGAGACGCGCATCTTCATGCCGCCGGATAGTTCGCGCGGATAGCTCTTGGCGAACCTCTCAAGGCCCACCATGCGCAGCGAGTCCATGACCTGATCCTGGACCTTGGCGCGCTTCTGCTTCTTCAGCCGCAGGGGCAAATAGACATTGTCGAAGACATTGGCCCAGGGCATCAGCGTCGGCTCCTGAAAGACGAAGCCGATTTCGGCCAGCGGGCGGCCCTTGTAGTCGTAAGCCGTCGTCGGCCATTCGATCTCGCCACCCGTATGATGGTCGAGGCCGGAAATCATGCGCAGCAGCGTGCTCTTGCCGCAGCCGGACGGCCCCAGCAGGCTCACGAATTGCGGCTTGCCGGGAATTTCGAGGCTGACATTGCGCAGCGCCTCGGTTCCGTTCGGATAAATCTTGTCGACGGATCTGATCGATATGAGCGGGCGGGAGCTTGCGTGTTCCGTCGCCGCTGCCACGGAGGCGTCGTTGGCTTCTTGTATAGCGGTACTCACCGAGCTCATGCACAGATCCCTCTCATGCGGCGGGACATCGTTTCCGTGTTGTCCGGCTGAGCAGGCGATGCATGACGAAGCTGGTCCGAAACGCGCGGACTGACGAACTGCGCCAACCGCATCGGAGAACTGCTCCTCACTTCTTCACCCCTTTGCTGGCTGCCCGATAAGCAGGCAGGCGCACGGAAAAATGTATACAAGAGGGGGTTTTGCAATTCGTGTGCCGCATCGCGGGGTTGGGCAAGGCCGCGCCACGGCGTCAAGAAGGCAGGGAATCCTTGATGAAATCGGCGGAGCAGCGTCAAAATCGCTGCAAGGCGAGTTGCCTGTTTTTCAAGCGCATCAGGCGAATTGCACATGGATCGTGCATTGAGTATCACGCATGCTGATGGTGACATATGCATTCATACCGAACGCGCGAGACGAGCTGATTGATGCGTGAGTTTGTTTTTCTGGCCGGCGCGCAATCAAGCCATTTCGGCTCCGTTCATCTGCGGGCAATCCAGCTCGAAGAGCTCGTCCGCGAAGGATTGCACCAATGCGGTTTTAAATCCTCGGTCGCCCGCGGATTGCCGCAGCAGGCAGACGCCACGTATTTCGTAACCAAGAGCTTCGCGCTCGACTTCGGCATCGCCGGTTTTGAGGCGATTGTGGCGGCGGGAGGCAAGATCATTTTCGACCCGCTCGACATGAGGACCGACCAGGGCTTTCGGGAGTTGGCGCTTCGTTCGACTTGCCTCGTCGCAAGTTCGCTGACCCAGCTCGGCTATTTTTCCGATGCGTTCGGCGGAGAGGTGCGGGTCGCCTTCATCCCGCATCATGTCGACATGCGAATGCCGGAAGTGCTGTGCCAGAACGATGATTTTCGCATCGCCTATTTCGGTGCGCCATCCAATGCGCTTTTGCCGCGCAAGAAGAAGTGGTTCGATCTGATCGACTGGCGAAGGCGCTTCGCGAATATCTGCGACGTCATCGACGCCTCGAACTATGATGAGCCCGGCTGGATGCGGCAGCTTGCTTATTGTAACTGCCACTATCTCTTTCGGCAGAGGCAGAGCTTCGATGGCTTCAAGCCATTTCTGAAGGGCTATGTCGCGGCGCGTTGCGGCGCGGTGGTCATGGCGCAACGCGACGATGCGGAGGCGGTCGCAAATCTCGGCGTCGATTACCCGTATTTGTTCGATATAAAAAAGGGACGCGATATCGTCGATAGCATCGCGTTCGTATCGGAATCCTTCGGCTCGCAAAACTGGAATATCGCTCACGAGAAGGTGGCGTATCTTCGGGAGCAGTGCCGCGAGGACAGGATGGTCGAGGCCTTTCTCAAGGCGATCCCGTGCGACGCGGGAGCAGCATGACGCATGGCTTACCTCAATTGCTTCTGGCACGGGCCGCGCCTCGGCGATATCGAAACGATCAGCCTGCTTTCCATGTTGCGGCAGGGCGAAAAGGTTCGCCTGTTCTCTTACGAGCGGCTCGCATCCGTTCCGGAGGGCGTTGAGGAGGTCGATGCGCGCGAAGTCATGCCTTTGGAGGACATGATTTTCCATCACGCTACGGGAAGCGCCTCGCTGGGCTCAAACAGATTTCGTTATTTTCTGATGAGGGCGGGGCTGGGGCTCTGGCTCGATCTGGACGTGCTTCAGCTGCAGCCCTTCGCCTGCGAGGAGGGCGACCATATTTTCGGGCTTGAGGAGCCGGGCAGGGTCAATGGAGCTGTGCTTCACCTGCCGCGCGAATCCGGGGTTGTGGATGCGCTTTGCCGCTTCGCGATGAAGCGATATCCGATCCCGCCCTTTTATCCCTTGCGCCGCCGCCTCCGATTGACGAGGCGCTTTCTCACCGCAAGGCCGGTCCCGGTCGATAGACTTCCATGGGGCGTCTTGGGACCTGACGCGCTCAGCCATTTCATCGGCAAATCGGACATGCTGGCGTTGGCTAAACCGGCTCATGTCTTCTATCCGGTTCACCATGCGCAGGCACACACGCTTGTTTCGGCGCGGCATGAAATCGAGCCGCTGCTTCGGCCCGACACGCTGGCCATTCATCTCTGGAACGAAG
>JAJXZC010000724.1 GCA_021780275.1 Pseudomonadota bacterium | reverse complement strand
TCCCGGAAGGTGCGGGCTCCGTAGATGCCAGCCTCAGCTGTACTTCTTCTCTTCCCACCAGGGGAAGAAGGACGGCATGTCCGTCGAGACCTTGTTCGGATAGGTCGCCGGGCGCTTTTCAAGGAAGGACATGACGCCTTCCTTGGCATCCGCCGAGGCGCCGCGCGCATAGATGGCGCGGCTGTCGATCTTGTGCCCTTCCATCGGATGATCCTGCGCCGAAATACGCCACAGCATCTGGCGCGTCAGCGCGACGGATACCGGCGCCGTGTTGTCGGCGATCTCGCGGGCGAGCGCGCGGGCGGCGGGGAGCAGCTCGTCGGCCTTGTAGACCTTCTTCACGAGACGGCCCTCATGCGCTTCCTGCGCATCGAACACGCGGCCCGTGTAGGTCCATTCGAGCGCTTGGGCAATGCCAACGATGCGCGGAAGGAACCAGGACGAGCAGGCCTCCGGCACGATGCCGCGGCGCGCGAAGACGAAGCCGAATTTCGCATTCTCGGAGGCAAGGCGAATATCCATCGCCAGCTGCATCGTGACGCCGATACCGACCGCCGGTCCGTTGACCGCCGCGATGACGGGCTTCAGGCATTCGAAAATGCGCAGCGTCACGCGTCCGCCGCCGTCGCGCACGGCGGGGTGGCTCCAGTCGATTTCGCCATTGGGCAGGATCGGCGAAGCCGACTTGTCGGGCCGATCTTCGCGCTGGGCATAGTCGAAAGTCTTGGCACCCGCGGAGAGGTCCGCACCGGCGCAGAAGGCGCGGCCTTCGCCCGTCACGATGATCGCGCGGACGTTGTCGTCGGCATCCGCCTTGTCGAAAGCATCGATCAATTCGGACATCATTTCCCCGGTGAAGGCGTTGAGCTTGTCCGGGCGATTGAGCGTGATGGTCAGAATCCCTTCCGCCACTTCGTATTTGATTGTCTCGTAAGCCATGCTTCCTCTCCCTGTTAATGGCAAAATGCCTGAATTTCTTGTCGTTCGTGCCGCGCCGCCCCTGCGTCAACGCGCATGAGTTGACGAGGCCGTCATCTTGCGCTCACTTTCACGCAAAGATGTGGCGCGGCGAATGTCCCGCCCAGATATAACAACGGACCAACACAAAAGCGAAGTCCGGCTTGGCGGAATGCGTTTCCTTCCGTTCAGAGCCCCGGGAGAGGACCCTAATGCATCCCTATATTCATGCTCAGAAGACGCCGTCGAAGCCCGCCTACATCATGGCGGCGACCGGCGAGACCGTGACCTTCAAGGAACTCGACGAGCGCTCCAATCAGCTCGCACATCTCTTTCGCGCGGCTGGCCTGAAGACGGGCGACGCCATCGCCATCTTCATGGACAATAACGTCCGCTATTTTGAAATCTGCTGGGCCGCCCAGCGCGCCGGCCTGTACTTCACCTGCGTTCCCTCGCGCCTGACGGCGAGCGAAGTCGCCTATATCGTCGGCGATTGCGGCGCGCGTCTCCTGTTCGCCTCGAAGGCGCTGGAAGCGGTCGCCGCCCAGCTCGTGGCCGAAAAGCTCATCCCCAAGGTCGAGCGCTGCTTCGCCATCGGCGGCGACATTCCCGGCTACGAGAAATATGAAGATGCGCGCGCCGGCTTCCCGACGACGCCCATCGCCGACCAGACAGCCGGCACCGATATGCTCTATTCGTCGGGCACGACGGGCCGTCCGAAAGGCGTCAAGCATCCGCTGACCGGCGGCGCCATCGACGAAGCGAACGGCCTGACGGGTCTTGCCCAGCTTCTCTACGGCTTCGACGAAAACACGGTCTACCTTTCGCCAGCGCCGCTTTATCACGCCGCGCCGCTCCGCTGGTGCATGACCGCCCAGCGCCTCGGCGGCACCGTCATCGTCATGGAGCATTTCGACGCCGAGGAAGCGCTGAAACTCATCGGGAAGTACAAGGTCACGCACAGCCAGTGGGTGCCGACCATGTTCGTCCGGATGCTGAAAATGCCGGAAGACGTCCGCAAGAAGTACGATGTGTCGTCGCTGAAAGTGGCGATTCACGCCGCCGCCCCCTGCCCCGTGCCGGTCAAGCAGCAGATGATCGACTGGTGGGGCCCGGTGATCTTCGAATATTACGCAGGCTCGGAAGGCAACGGCTTCTGCGCGCTCAACTCGCAGGAATGGCTCGCCCACAAGGGCTCCGTCGGCAAGGCGCTCAACGCCATCGTCCATATCTGCGACGACGAAGGCAATGAGCTTCCGGTCGGCGAAGCGGGCACCATCTACTTCGAAAGCGAGACCAAATTCGAATATCACAACGACCCGAAGAAGACCGCCGAGAGCCGCCATCCCAAGGGCTGGTCGACGCTGGGCGATATCGGCCGTCTCGACGAGGAAGGCTATCTCTACCTCACCGACCGCAAAGCCTTCATGATCATCTCGGGCGGCGTCAACATCTACCCGCAGGAAGCAGAGAACACGCTGGTTCTCCATCCGCGCGTGGCTGACGTTGCCGTCATCGGCGTGCCCAATGAAGATTTCGGCGAGGAAGTAAAAGCGGTCGTACAGCCCGTGGACTGGAACGATGCCGGCCCCGCGCTCGAAGCCGAACTCCTCGAGTTCTGCAGACAGCACCTATCGCCCATCAAGTGCCCGCGCTCGATCGACTTCGAGGAGCAGCTGCCGCGCCATCCGACGGGCAAGCTCTACAAGCGCCTCA
>JAJXZC010000328.1 GCA_021780275.1 Pseudomonadota bacterium | reverse complement strand
GGCGACATGGCTCGTCGAGGCGGTGGCGGGCATCGTCGATCCGGGCGAGACGCCACCGGAGGTCGCGCGGCGCGAGGCGATGGAGGAAGCGGGCTGCGAGATCGGCGAGCCGGTTCACATCACCACAGCCTATTCGTCGCCCGGCGGATATGGAGAGCGCACCCACATCTACGCCGCCCGCGCCGACCTTTCGGCTGTCGGCGGCTTCCACGGTCTCGCCCATGAACATGAGGACATCCGTGCCGTGGTCGTTCCCCTTGCCGAAGCGCTGGCTGCCACCCGTGACGGACGCATTAAGGATGCAAAGACTTTCCTTATGATTCAATGGCTTGTGGCTAATAAAACACAAATTAAGTGATGTATTTTAATTTTCACAGTATCTTGAATGTAATGCTTCCCGTCCGTATGTTGCCTTCGTAAGCAGCGCCCTCTCCGGCGGATTTCACGCCCAATTCACGCAAGACCGGAACGACATGGACATCAAGAACGGACTTGTGGATTCCATCGGCAACACGCCGTTGATCCGCCTGAAACGCGCCTCGGAGGAAACGGGCTGCGAAATTCTCGGCAAGGCGGAGTTTCTCAATCCCGGCCAGTCGGTGAAGGACCGCGCCGCGCTCTTCATCATCAAGGACGCGATCGCGAAGGGCGCGCTTCGTCCCGGAGGCACCATCGTCGAAGGCACGGCGGGCAATACCGGCATCGGCCTCGCGCTGGTGGGCAATGCGCTCGGATTCCGGAGTGTCATCGTCATCCCGGAAACGCAGTCGCAGGAAAAGAAGGACATGCTCCGGCTCTGCGGCGCGGAGCTGATCGAGGTTCCGGCGGTGCCATACAAGGATCCGAACAATTACGTCAAATATTCAGGCCGCCTCGCCGAGGAACTGGCCGCGAAGGAGCCGAACGGCGCCATCTGGGCAAACCAGTTCGACAATATCGCGAACCGCCAGGCACATGTCGAAACGACGGGCCCTGAAATCTGGAAGCAGACCGATGGCAAGGTCGATGGCTTCACCTGCGCGGTCGGCACAGGCGGCACGCTTGCCGGCATCGGCATCGCGCTGAAGGAGCGCAACAGAAACGTCGCCATCGCGCTTTCCGACCCGATGGGCGCGGCGCTCTACAACTATTACAAGAACGGCGAGCTCAAGGCCGAGGGCGGTTCCATCACCGAGGGAATCGGACAGGGTCGCATCACGGCGAATCTCGAAGGCGCACCCATCGACGATGCCTTCCAGATACCGGACGCGGAAGCGCTGCCCATCATCTTCAGCCTGCTCAAGGAGGAAGGCCTCTGCCTCGGCGGATCGAGCGGAATTAATGTCGCAGGCGCAATCCGTCTCGCGCTCCAGCTCGGTCCGGGTCATACTATCGTCACCATCCTTTGCGACTACGGTACCCGCTATCAGAGCAAGCTCTTCAATCCGGCGTTCCTCAAGGAAAAGAATCTTCCGGCGCCCGACTGGCTCTGAGTGGGAGGAGTAACAATGCCCGTGACGACCGAAAGCCCTCTGGTCAGCACAGAGTGGCTGGCCCGACATCTCGACGCGCCCGATATTCGCATCATCGACTGTTCGTGGTATCTGCCGCAGGCGCAGCGCGACCCGAAGGCCGAATATGAGCGCGAGCACATTCCAGGCGCTGCCTTCTTCGACATCGACGAGATCGCCGACACGTCGAGCCCCTATCCGCATATGCTGCCGAGCCCGGAGAAGTTTTCCTCGCGCGTGCGTGCCATGGGGATCGGCGACGGTGTGCGCGTCGTCGTCTATGACGGCGCTGGCCTCTTCAGCGCGCCGCGCGTCTGGTGGATGTTTTGTGTCATGGGTCACGAGGATGTCGTCGTTCTCGACGGCGGATTCAGGAAGTGGAAAGCCGAGGGCCGTCCGGTGACGGACGACCGACCCCGCGCCGGCGCACGGCATTTCACCGCACACCGCAACACGCTGCTGGTGCGCGACCGCCAGGCGATGCTCCACAATCTCGACACCTGCGCCGAGCAGGTGATCGATGCCCGGTCCGGCCGCCGCTTCCGCGCGGAGGAACCCGAGCCGCGTCCGGGCCTCAGAGGCGGCCATATCCCCGGCAGCCTCAACCTGCCCGCCTCCGATCTCATCAACGAGGACGGCACACTCAAACCGCGGAACGAGCTTAAACGCCTCTTCGATGACGCGGGCGTCGACCTTTCGCGGCCCGTCATCACGACCTGCGGATCGGGCGTCACGGCCTGCATCCTGACGCTCGGCCTCACCGTTCTCGGCCATCCCCGCGTTTCGGTCTATGATGGCTCCTGGTCCGAATGGGGCGCGGTCAACGGACTGCCCATCGAGGCCTGACGGGGCGAGCGGCAAGATGGGCAAGCGGCACAAGACGATCGTCACCCATCTCGAAATGCGGGCAGAGCCGCGCGCGCCAGCGACGCCCCGGCCGCAGGGCAAATATGCGCTCCTCCGAACCGAGAAGCCGCCGCTTCACTTCTACCGCTATCTCTACGACACGATCGGCCGCGCCTATGCCTGGGTGAGCCGCAGGCAACTCACCGACGCAGACCTTGCCTCGATCATCCATCACGAGGATGTCGAGATTTACGTGCTCTATGTCGGGGGATCACCGGCGGGGTTCTTCGAACTCGATTTCCGGAGTCTTCCGGAGGCAGAGCTTTCGTTCCTCGGGATC
>JAJXZC010000036.1 GCA_021780275.1 Pseudomonadota bacterium | reverse complement strand
CGCCTCATATTCGGTCCAGTCCCTGGCGTGGTTCCACCAGCTTCCTTCCGGTGCCACATAATCGGCCTTGCCCGCATCGACGGCGGAAGCCGTTGCAAGATCGCGATTCACTGGTTCAAGGCCGCCCGGCACCGGATCGTTGACGATGACGAAGGCCCGTGGTGCCGGGAGGGAAACATAGAGATCGACACGCACGATCTCGCCTCGCGTCACCTCGGCCTTGTCGCCAAGCAACACCCACTTGCCATTGCGCTCGACGCTGTATTCGCGCCGAACCTCGATGCCGCTATTGACCGGCGTGGCACTCATATCCGTCGGCGCATAGGAGAGACGCGTCGTGTAGTAAAGCCTGCCCGCACCCTCGCGCGCGATCTCCACCTTGGCGCTCGTTCCCGGATCGCTGGCCGAGATCGGCCGCGTCAGCGTCACCGGCTTTGCCTGCACACCCTTGAGTTCCGCCGAGCCTAGCACTTCCGCTCCCAGCTTTGCCGTCACATGAAGATCGGGCGTGGCGCTCTCATAGGCCGCCGCATAATCGGCAAGCGCATTGGCGCAGAACATGTTCTCCTGCGTATTGCCCCAATAGCCCGCCTTGCGCTGGCTCTGCGAAATCGCGCGGACGAGCTTGAACGTGACCTCCTCCATGCGCGCCTTCTGTGCCGGGCTTCGTCCATATGCGACGAGGCTCGAAAGGATCGCGCAATTGTCGCGAAGCGGCGTTGCCAGCATGCGGCCATAGCCTTCGCCCTGCGCCTCGCTGAAAAGAAACTTGCCCGAGGTCTGGTTCGAGCGAGCCATGATGATGTCGGCCAACTCGTCGGCAAGCTTCTCGCTGCTCGTGTCTTGCAACGAAAGCGCCGCCTGCATCAGCATCGCATCGCCAAAAAGACCCATGGTTTTGTAGCGGGGCCGAAGCCGCTCGATATCGCGCAACGTCACCTGCCCGCGTTGCGCCAGCGCCGCCAGCGCCGTCGCCCGCACCGACGCCGTCATGTCGGCCGTGTAATAGTCGGGCGCAACGTCCTTCCTCAGCAGCTCCTTCAGATAGGCGAGGAGCTTTTCCTCCACGGGCGCCGCCACTTCAATGCCCCGCTCATGCAGCCATCCGAAGGCGAGCGCCGTATAGGCCGAGAGATATGGATCTGCGCGGTCGTTCGACGCGACCCAATAGGCCATGCCGCCATTCGGCGCCTGGAAGTCTGCCGCGCTCGAAAGCATCGCCTTCAGCGTATCCGCCGCGCCCTTCCATGTGAGGTCGGCGGGAAGATATATCCCGAGCGTCGAGAAATTCGCCGCCATCACGCCCTTGGTGATCCGCTGCTCCCAGCACAGGAACGGATAGTCGGCAATGAAGCGAAATGCGCCTGCCACATCGGTCACGACGGTCGGGCTCAGCACCACGTCCAGCGCGCCCGCATCCGGTCTCATCTCCTTCGGGAAAACGACCGGCGTCGAAACCTCCGCCCCGTCCGTCGTGCCATAGATCGCAGCGGTGACGAGATCGGCGCGCTTGTTGATTGGCAGCTTCGCGAGATAGCCGTCCTTGTCCACGGCGTCGCCCGCCACGACCTTGAACGCGATCTCACCCTGATTGACGCCCGCCACTGCGGCGACCCGGCCTGCCATCAGCGGCATGAAGACCGTTATTCTCTGATAGGGATCGAGATCGACTTCTTTCGTGAGCGTTGTAACCGCCTTCGCGTCGAGCGTTCCCGCCGCCTCGATGTCGACCTTGATATGGCGCTTCTTGTCCGTCCGGTTCATCACGCTGAAGCCGGCGTTGAAGCTGTCGCCCTCCATCACCTGGTTCGGCATGACGGGCCTGATCTCGGTCGCGCGGTTGACCTTGAAATCGCCCTCGCCGAGCCCGGCCTTGTCGGTCGGCGTCGTACCGATGGCGAGAATGCGCCATCCGGTCAGATTGTCCGGCGCGGCAAACTCGAAACTCGCCCCGCCGCCCGCATCCGTCCGCAGGCTCGGATTCCAGTAGGCGACATATTTTGAATCGTCGCGGAACTTGAAATCGGCACCGCCGTCGCCGCCGGGATTGGCGCCCTTCTTCTCGAACTTCTGCCGTCCGACGAGTTTCATCAGCAGATTGTAATTGTGCACGTCGAGCCCATCGAGGCGATAGAAGCCCTTATAGGGATCGAAATAGGCCTTGCCGCCCGTGATGAGATCGAAGACCGCCTGATCGAGCACGGCGACCGCCAGTTCGATGGGCTCTTTCTTCCCCTCATGGCGCGGCGCGGCCTGAAGCGCGACCTTCACCGTCTCGCCGGGCCGATACTCGCCGCGCTCCGCCTTCGCCGTGATCGCAAGCTCATTGTAAGGATCGGTCACAGGCACCGATATATAGCCCATGCGGAAAGCGGGCTTGCCGAGATCGACCTGGTTCGCTTCCAGCGGCTTGTCAACGCGCGGGCTCACCAATACAACCGAGACGAAGAATCCCGGCGCGTAATTCGCCTTCACGAGGAATTCGACGATCGGCGTCGATGTCGTGAACGTCTGAACAAAATGATCGAGCACGCCGTAGCGCTCGATCGTGATGAGGGCCTTCGCGTTCGGATAGGGATTCTTGACGAGATAGCGCGCCGTATCTCCGACCTTGTAGCTCGCCTTTTCAGGGAAGATCTGAAGCGCCGTATCGGGTTCGCTGTCCCAGAGCACGACATCGCGC
>JAJXZC010000320.1 GCA_021780275.1 Pseudomonadota bacterium | reverse complement strand
GCGAATACGCGCGAGGTCGCGGCCGCCTATATCGCCGCCGGCATCGACCCGAAGAAGCACATCATTTTCAACCAGTCGAAGGTTCCGGCTCATGCGGAGCTTGCCTGGATCCTGAACTGCGTCGCGCGCATCGGCTGGTTGAACCGCATGACCCAGTTCAAGGACAAGGCCGGCAAGGACCGCGAAAAGGCCTCGGTCGGCCTCTACTCCTATCCGGTGCTGATGGCTGCCGACATTCTCGCCTATCGCGCGACCCATGTGCCGGTCGGCGAGGACCAGAAGCAGCATCTGGAGCTGGCCCGCGACGTGGCGCAGAAGTTCAACAACGACTTCGCGGAGACCGGCGGCACTGACTTCTTCCCGCTGCCCGAGCCCCTCATCATGGGCCCGGCGACGCGCGTCATGAGCTTGCGCGACGGCACCAAGAAGATGTCGAAGTCGGACCCGTCCGACTACTCGCGAATTACGCTCAAGGACGATGCGGACGCCATCGCGCTGAAGATCCGCAAGGCGCAGACCGATCCCGAGCCCCTGCCCGAAACCGTCGACGGGCTCGAAGGCCGTGCGGGTGCCGATAATCTCGTGGGCATCTATGCGGCGTTGTCGGGTCTTTCCAAGGCTGACGTGATCGCGAAGTTCGGCGGCCAGCCCTTCTCGGCCTTCAAGCCTGCGCTGGCCGAGCTTGCGGTCGAAAAGCTTTCGCCCCTCACCGGCGAAATGAAGCGCATGCTGGATCAGGATCGCAGCTATATTGACGATGTGCTGGCAAGCGGTGCCGAACGCGCCAATGCCATCGCTGAGCCGATTTACAAGCGCGTCCGCGAGATCGTCGGCTTCATCTGAAGGCCAAATGGAGCGCAGCCGTCTTGACCGGGTGGTCTTTCTTCCCATCTAGTTAAGGCGACAATCGACAGGAGCCGGAGAAAATGTCCTTTCGTGAAAATGTTGCGCGGCTGCGCGACTGGGGGAGGGACAGGTTCGACGGCGCGGCGGATTGGCTTCGCCACCGCTGGATGTATCGCAAGGGTGCTTCCCCGGAGGGCGCCGGCAATGGCGGCGCGCTCTTCTCGAAGCTCGACGAGCCGGGCTGGGGCGGCATCGCCTGGCGCGCGCTGGTCGCGCTCGTCGTCGTCATCCTCCTCTACTATCCGATCGGCATGCTGATGGTGAACCGGATCGACGACGATCCGGATTTCAAGCCTGCGGGCGCGAATGCCATCGGCGAAGGCGGCAGCCAGGCCGTCGCCATGATGGCGGCGCTGATCGACCGCGAGGTCAACCAGAACAGCTGGACGGCCAACGATCCCTTCTTCCAGCCCGGCGCTCTGCTCGACAACATGCCGAACTATCAGACCGGCATCGTCAGCGCGCTTGCCCGCTTTTCCTTCGAGATGACCGATCAGGTCGGGCGTTCGCGCGGGAGCAGCGAAGCGGACCCCGATTTGCAGAAGGCGGCGGGGCTTCTCCAGTATCCCGGCGATGTCTGGATCTGGAATCCGACCGTTTCGCTCGCGATCAAGGCGAGCTCTGAATCGCAGTACCGCTCGGCGCGCCTCGCGCTCATCCGTTACAACAAGCGCCTTGCCAAGGGCGAGGCGACCTTCGAGCGCCGCGCCGACAATCTCATGGCGACGCTGGATCGTTTCGCCAGCGATCTCGGCTCGCAATCGGCCGTGCTCGACACGGAAGTGCGCGAGCATTCGAGCTACTTCATCGACACCAATGCCGATGACGTCTTCTACAACACCAAGGGCAAGCTCTACGGCTACTATCTGCTGACCAAGGGCCTCGGCGAGGATTTCGCGCCGGTCATCAAGGAGAAGGGTTTGCAGAAGAACTGGGCGCAGTTGCTCGACACATTCCGCGAGGCCGCCGCGCTTTCGCCCTGGGTCATCGTCAATGGCGCGCCCGACGCCCAGTTCGAGCCGAGCCATCTTGCCGCTCAGGGCTTCTACCTCCTGCGTGCCCGCACCCAGTTGCGCGAAATCACCAACGTCCTCCTCAAATAGCCCGGCCTTGCCGCCCGTTCGCAGCGGTGGCAGCATGCGCCCCATGACCGAGCCTAGAAAGCCAGAACGGGCCATATCCAAGCGCCGCAAATTCCTCGTTGTGGCCGACGGCACGCCGGAGTCGGAAGTCGCCATTCATTTTGCGAGCCTGCGCGCGCAGCACACCGACGGCGTGGTGACGCTGCTTGCCGTCATTCCGCCTGCGGACAGCGCAGGCCAATGGCTCGGCGTTCAGAACCTCATGCGCGAGGAAGCGCGCGCCGAGGCCGAGGCCACGCTCCACAAGCTCGCCGCCCATGTGAACGATTATGCGGGAATCTTGCCCGAACTCGTGATCCGCGAAGGCTTGCTGGCCGACGAGCTGCACAAGTTCATTGCGCAGGACAAGGACGTCGCGATCCTCGTTCTCGCCGCGGGCACCGGGAAAGATGGCCCCGGTCCCCTCGTCTCGACGGTCGGCGGCAAGGGCTTTCCCATCCCCGTCACCGTCGTTCCCGGCACGCTGACCGAAGAGGCAATCCGGGCATTGGCCTGAGGCGCGGGGGCATACGGCTTGTCGAAGGTCTCGGGATAGATGCGAACCGCTATGCGAGGTCGATCCGTGGGCTGATGAAACTCCCGGTGCAAGCGGTCCATGCGGGCCTCGAACCGAGTTTCGACAAGAAGCGCCTCGATG
>JAJXZC010000155.1 GCA_021780275.1 Pseudomonadota bacterium | reverse complement strand
CCGGCAGCCGCGCCATCTTTTCGTTGAGGCGCGGATTGTGCTTCATCGTGCAGGAGCCGAGCGGATAGAGGCCTGCGTCGATCGAATAGTTCTTGCGCGAGAGACGCACGTAATGGCGCATCACGTCGGGTTCGGACATGCCGGGAAGGCCGATCCGCGCCTTGCGCTCGAAGGCGCCGAGCTTCGGCTCATAACCTTCCGGCTCGTCGAGATCGACGCCCGTCGCGCCCGGATTGTCGAGTTCGAAAATCAGCGGCTCTTCGAGGCGAAGACCCTTGTTGCCCGTATAGGTTTCGAAGCTGCTCGACGATGCCTCGCCCGCAGCGGTGGGGCGGCCCTGATTATTCATGCCGGACATCAGAGCACCTCCTTCAGCGCGGCCACAAAGTCGGCGCGATCCTGATCGGTATTGATTTCAGTCGAAGCAACGATGAGCAGATTGTCGAGCGTTGCATTGCCCGGAATGAGGCGGCTCGCCGGCAGACCGCCGAGCACGCCCTTGTCGGCGAGCGCGTCGACGACCGTAGTCGCCGACTTCGGCAGACGGATGGTGAACTCGTTAAAGAACGCGTCGTTGAGAAGCTCGACGCCGGCAACGCCCGAAAGCGCAGAGCCGAGCTTCACCGCATTCGCGTGATTGATGCGCGCGAGACGCTTGAAGCCATCCTCGCCCAGCAGCGACAGATGGATCGTGAAGGCAAGCGCACAGAGACCGGAATTGGTGCAGATGTTCGAGGTCGCCTTTTCGCGGCGGATATGCTGCTCGCGGGTCGAAAGCGTCAGCACGAAGCCGCGCTTGCCTTCGGCATCGACCGTCTGGCCGCAGAGTCGGCCCGGCATCTGGCGCACATATTTCGTGCGCGTGGCAAAGAGGCCGACATAGGGTCCGCCGAAGTTGAGCCCGTTGCCGATCGACTGACCTTCGCCAACCACGATGTCGGCGCCCATTTCGCCGGGCGGCGTGACAAGGCCGAGAGAGACGATCTCCGGAACGACCGCAATGAGCAGAGCGCCCTTGGCATGCGCGGCGTCCGCAATGGCGCGCAGATCGATGAGTTCGCCGAAATAGGTCGGCGTCTGCACGACGACGCAGCTCGTATCGTCGGCAATGCGGGCAATGATGTCTTCGGTCTTGCCGGGCAGTGCGGGCGCCAGCGCCTCGACGGGATCGCCGCCCGCCTCGCAAAGGTTTTCGACGACGGCGCGGTAATGCGGATGAAGCGTGCCGGAAAGCACCGCCTTCTTCCGCTTCGTTACACGATGCGCCATCAGCACGGCTTCGGCGCAGGCCGTCGAGCCGTCATACATGGACGCATTGGCGACATCCATACCGGTCAGCAGCGCCACTTGCGTCTGGAACTCAAAGAGATATTGCAGCGTGCCCTGCGTGATCTCCGGCTGATAGGGCGTGTAGGAGGTCAGGAACTCCGAACGCTGAATCAGATGGTCGACCACCGACGGCACGTGATGGCGATAGGCGCCGCCACCGATGAAGAAGGGAACGGAATCCGCCGATACATTTTTCGCCGCCATCTTGGTCAGCGCGCGCTCGACTTCAAGCTCGCCCTGCCGCCGCGGCAGATCGACGAAGCCATCGCGTCGGGCGCGTTCCGGCACATCGCGGAACAGGTCGTCGACGCTCTTCGCGCCGATGACGCCGAGCATTTCGCGGCGGTCGGCTTGGGTCAGTGGCAGGTAGCGCATGGGGGCACCGTTACATTGAAAAAATCAGGCGAGACCTTCGACGAAGCTCTTGTAGGCGTCTTCATCCATCAGCTTGGCAAGCTCGGACTTGTCGGAAAGCTTCAGCTTCACGAACCAGCCCTTGCCCATCGCATCTTCGTTGACGCCGCCGGGTGCTGCTTCGAGATCGCCATTGACCTCAACGACTTCGCCGGACACGGGCGCATAGACCTCGCTTGCCGCCTTCACGCTTTCGACCACGGCTGCCTCGTCGCCCTGCGCGATGGTCTTGCCGACTTCCGGCAGTTCCACATAGACGACATCGCCCAACTGTTCCTGCGCGTAGTCGGTGATGCCCACCGTCGCCACATCGCCCTCGACGCGCACCCATTCATGCTGGTCGGTGAAACGGATCTCGCTCATCTCTCTATTCCCTGACTTATTTCGTCTTGTGAAAACGTTTCTCGGCGAAAGGCATGGCAACGACCTTTGCCGGTCGCCCCTTGCCCCGCACCATCAATTCAACTTCCGTGCCGACCTTGGCGTGGCTCGTGTCGACATAGCCCATGGCGATCGGTCCGCCGACAGTCGGGCCATAACCGCCGCTGGTGATCGTGCCGATAACCTTGCCGTCCGCGACGATCTCCGTACCTTCGCGCGCGGGCGCCTTGCCTTCCGGCAAAAGGCCGACGCGCTTTCTCGACGCACCGTTCGCGATCTGGCCAAGAATGATCTTCGCGCCCGGGAAGTTCGCTTCCTCGCGACGGCGCTTGCTGATAACCCAGGTGAGCGCGCCTTCGACGGGCGTCGTCGTCTCGTCAATGTCGTGGCCATAGAGGCAAAGGCCCGCTTCGAGACGGAGCGAGTCGCGCGCGCCAAGGCCGATGGGCTTCACTTCCGCTTCGCCGAGAAGCTTCTTCGTGAGCGAGACCGCATCCTTCTCCGGCACCGAAATCTCGTAGCCGTCCTCGCCCGTATAGCCCGAACGGCTGACGAGACAGGG